>NZ_JBFTZL010000038.1:0-25218 GCF_056406825.1 Arthrobacter sp. P1_A5
GCCGTGCGCCCGCCCCGGCACCCGGCCGCGCCGAAGAGGCACGCCGGTCCGCGCGGCACAGCACAGGAGCGCCGAGCCGAGCAGCAGCGCGCCGACCACCATGCCAAGGCCTTGGACCACAAACGACGCGTTCATCAGCAGGTGCGCCGGCGAGCAGACGTCCCGGCCGGAGAACTCTCCGCACGCCACGGCGCCGAGGTCGCTGATGTAGCCCGTGCGGCGGCTGTATGGCTCCGCTCCCGCCCAGGCACCGATCACAGCCGACTCGGCCACGAAATACTGCAGCACGCTCAGCTTCGCCAGGGCCCCGACGTAAAACCTGGTCGCGGCCACATCGGGGTAGTAGAGGGCTCCGGCGGAAAGCTCGGTGGTTCCTGCAGTCATGCCAAGAGCGTAGTACGCGCGCTCACCTTGTATGCTTATATCCGTGTCCGACCGGACCGGCCCCGGCCGCCCGCGGACATCCGCCCTCGTAGCTCAGTGGATAGAGCACGGCTCTCCTAAAGCCGGTGTCGTTGGTTCGATTCCAATCGAGGGCACTTGAACATTCCTGCCCCGGACGAAACCCCGGACACGGGTCCGGACTTTGACCTCCGCGCCTACCTGTGCGGCTCCTGGTCCGTCGACCGCACCCTGCTGGACCGCAGCACCGGCACCAGCGGAACCTTCACCGGCGTCGTACGCTTCACTGCCGACGACGACGACGGCGGACTGTGGTGGCGTGAAGAAGGCACCGTGCGCTGGGCGGCCCTGGGCGGTGCGCCGTTCGCCGGCCCGGCGAGCCGGGAATATCTGCTGCGGCCGGCGGACACCCCCGATGTCCTGGACGTGTACTTCCCGGACGGCCGCCCCTTCCACCGCATGGGCTTCGCCGGGCAAACCAATCAGGACGAGCACTGGTGCGACCCTGACACCTACCGCGTGACGTACACCTTCCGCGGTCCGGACCAATGCGGATACCGCTGGGACGTCACCGGGCCCGCCAAGGACCATCTGCTGGAGTCCGTCCTGCGACGGCTGAAAGCAAAACCAGACGCAAGACCAGAGGCAAGCCCAGGCCCGGATCCCGAGACCAGGCCAGGCGTGACGCCGGGAGTAACCCCGGATATGACCCCCGATGCGACGCCGGATGCCGCGCCGGATTCAGGGCGCGCCGGGTGAACCCGCGCATCGTCGTCTCCGCCGTCTGCGTTTTCGATCGCTCCGGACGCCTCCTGACCGTCCGCAAACGCGGCACGGACAAGTTCATGCACCCCGGCGGCAAACCCGAGGCCGGCGAAACAGCGGCCCAGGCTGCGGCGCGCGAGCTCCAGGAGGAAGTGGGGATCGTGCTGGCCCCGGACCGCCTGGACCTGCTGGGTTGCTGGCTGGCGGATGCCGCCAACGAGGCGGCCACCCAGATCGAGGCAACGGTCTTCACGGCGCCCGGGGTATGGAGCGCCCGGCCGTCGGCGGAAATCGCCGAGATCCGCTGGCTGGACCTGTCCGCCGAGCTGCCCGGTGACCTCGCCCCGCTACTGACGGACCATGTGCTGCCGGCCCTGTCCGCCAAGCCGTCCGGCTAGGACCCGTACCGGCCAGGGCCTCCAAAGCCGGCATCTAAAATGCCGGCTTCCAAACGGCGGCTCAGTAGCCGGGCACGGATTCCTGGGCCACCGCGCTGGCCTCGGAGAACTGCGTCCGGTACAACTCCGCATAGCGGCCCTCGGCGGCGAGAAGCTCCCGGTGGGTACCGCGCTCCACGATCGAGCCGTCTTCCACCACCAGGATCGCGTCCGCCGCACGGATCGTCGAGAGACGGTGGGCGATCACGACGGCGGTACGGCCTTCCAGCGCGGCGCCCAGCGCCTCCTGGACGGCGGCCTCATTGGTCGAATCCAGCGCGGCGGTGGCTTCGTCGAGGATGACCACCCGCGGCTGGGCGATCAGCAGGCGGGCGATCGTCAGGCGTTGCCGCTCGCCGCCGGAGAGCCGGTAGCCGCGCTCCCCCACCACGGTGTCCAGTCCATCGGGCAGGGACCGGATCATGTCTTCGAGCCGGGCACGGCGCAGCGCATCCCACATCTGCTCTTCGGTGGCCTCCGGCCGGGCCAGACGCAGGTTGGAGGCGATGCTCTCGTGGAACAGGTGACCGTCCTGCGTCACCATCCCGAGGGTCGCCCGCATCGAGTCGAACGTGAGGTCACGGACGTCCACGCCCGCGCCGGGCGTCGTGCCGCCGAAGCGGATGGCGCCGGAGTCGACGTCGTACAGGCGCGACAGGAGCTGCGCAATGGTGGACTTGCCCGCCCCGGAGGAGCCGACGAGGGCCACCGTCTGACCCGGCTCCACCCGGAAGCTGATGCCGTGCAGCACTTCTTCGCCGCCGCGGGTGTCCAGGGTCCGCACGTCCTCCAGGGAGGCCAGCGAGACCTTCTCCGCCGAGGGGTAGGCGAAGCGGACATTGTCGAACTCCACCGAGAGCGGACCTGGCGGGGAGGCCACCGCATCCGGCTTCTGCTGGATGAGCGGCTTGAGGTCCAGGATCTCAAAGACGCGTTCGAAGCTGACCAGGGCGCTCATGATCTCCACCCGTGCGTTCGAAAGTGCCGTGAGCGGCGCGTACAGGCGGGTGAGCAGCAGCGCGAGCACGACGACGTCGCCCGCGTTCAACTGCCCGGCGAGTGCGAGCCAGCCGCCCAGGCCGTAGACCAGTGCCAGGGCCAAGGCCGAGACCAGTGTCAGCGCCGTGACGAAGGTGAATTGCAGCATGGCGGTGCGGACGCCGATGTCCCGGACGCGGCCAGCCCGGAGGGCGAACTCGCGGGATTCCTCGTCGGGGCGGCCGAAAAGCTTGACCAGCGTGGCGCCGGGCGCGGAGAAGCGCTCGGTCATCTGGGTGCCCATGGTGGCGTTGTGCTCGGCGGCTTCGCGCCGCAGATCGGCCAGCTTGGAGCCCATCCGGCGGGCCGGGATCAGGAAGATCGGCAGCAGGATCATGGCAAGCACTGTCACAAGCCACGATTTGTTCAGCATCACCGCAAGGGTCAGCGCCAGGGCCACGACGTTGCTGACCACGCCGGAGAGCGTGCCGGCGAAGGCCGACTGCGCGCCAATGACATCGTTGTTCAGCCGGCTGACCAGGGCCCCGGTCCGGGTCCTGGTGAAGAACGCGATCGGCATCTTTTGGACGTGGTCGAAGACCTTCGTGCGGAGGTCCACGATCACGCCTTCGCCGATCGTGGAGGACAGCCAGCGCGTCACGAGGCCCAGGCCCGCCTCGGCCACCGCGACGATGGCGATCAGGACGGCCAGCCAGATCACGGTTGAGGCCTCCGCGTGGGCGATGATCTCGTCAACCACCTGCCCGGCGAGGACCGGGGTGGCGACCGCCAGGAAGGCCATCACGATGGACAGCAGCACGAAGGCGATCAGTTTGCTGCGGTGGGGGCGGGCAAAACTGAAGACGCGCTTCAGGGTCTCCTTCGAGAACGGCTTGGACCCGCTGGAGGCGCGGGTGATGTTGTAGAGGGAGCTCCAGGCGACCCGGTCCATGCTCATTTGGTGTTGCCTTTCGGGGCATCGGCGTGCAGTTCGGTGACAACGCCGTTCTCGACGTTCCAGCGCACGTCCAGGCGGACGTTTTCCAGCAGCCGGCGGTCGTGGGTGACCAGCAGCAGCGCGCCGTCATAGCTGTCGAGGGCTTCCTCGAGCTGTTCGATGGCGGGCAGGTCAAGGTGGTTGGTGGGTTCGTCCAGCACGAGCAGGTTCACGCCGCGGGCCTGCAGCAGCGCCAGGGCTGCCCGGGTCCGTTCCCCCGGGGAGAGGGAGTCCACGGCCCGGTTGGTGTGATCGGCTTTGAGGCCGAATTTGGCCAACAGGGTGCGCACCTCGGCCGGGGTCTGCTCCGTCAGGACGGCCTCAACGGCGTCTGCGAGCAACAGCTCGCCGGCCAAGAGGCCGCGCGCCTGGTCGATCTCGCCGACGGCCACGGACGCGCCCATGGAGGCGTCACCGGAGTCGGGCAGCTGGACGCCGAGCAGGAGCCGGAGCAGGGTGGATTTGCCGGCGCCGTTGGGACCCGTGATCCCGATCCGTTCCCCCGCATTCAGCTGCAGGTTCACCGGGCCCAGGGTGAAGTCGCCCTGCACCGCGACGGCGTCGCGCAGGGTGGCCACGACGGCGCTGGAGCGGGGCGCCGCCCCGATGCTGAACTGCAGCTGCCATTCCTTGCGCGGCTCTTCCACTTCTTCGAGCCGGGCGATGCGGGACTCCATCTGCCGGACCTTCTGGCCCTGCTTCTCGGAGGACTCGGTACTGGCCGCCCGGCGGATCTTGTCGTTGTCCGGGTTCTTCTTCATCGCGTTGCGGACGCCCTGGGAGCTCCATTCGCGCTGGGTGCGGGCCCGGGAGACGAGGTCCGCCTTGGTGTTCGCGTACTCCTCGAAACGTTCCCGGGCGTGCCGGCGGGCAACGGCGCGTTCCTCCAGGTAGGCCTCGTAGCCGCCGTCGTATACCGCCACCGAGTTTTGGGCCAGATCCAGTTCCACGATCGTGGTCACGCAGCGTGCCAGGAACTCGCGGTCATGCGAGACCAGGACGGCGCCGCCGCGCAGGCCCTGCACGAAGGCCTCGAGCTTGGCCAGGCCGTTGAGGTCCAGGTCGTTGGTGGGTTCGTCCAGGAGCACGATGTCGAACCGGCTCAGCAGCAGGGCGGCGAGCGCCACACGGGCCGCCTGGCCACCGGACAGGCCAGTCATTCCGGCGTCGGGGCCCACATCGAGACCAAGGTCCGCCAGGACGGACGGGAYGCGGTCCTCCAGGTCAGCGGCGCCGGAGGCCATCCAGCGGTCGAAGGCCAGGGAGTAGGCGTCGTCGGAGCCCGGAGCGCCGGAACCCAGCGCCTCCGCGGTGGATTCCATCTCCAGGGTCGCCTGGGCACAGCCGGTGCGCCGGGCGATGTAGCCCGCGACCGTTTCGCCGAAAATGCGTTCGTGTTCCTGCGGCAGCCAGCCGACAAAGGCGTCGGCGGGGGCCAGGCTCACGGTGCCTTCCTGCGGACCGTCGACGCCGGCCAGCAGCCGCAACAGGGTTGACTTGCCGGCACCATTGGCGCCGACGACGCCGACGACGTCGCCGGGGGCTACGGTCAGGGACAGCTTCGAGAAGAGTGTGCGGTGATCGTGTCCACCGGAAAGATCCTTGGCAACAAGGGTTGCAGTCATTACTTCATCCTCTCACTGCGGCCCAAAACGGGCCGTCCCGTCTGGCAAAAACGGGCCGTGCTGACTGGTAGAAACGGGCCAAAACCCAGCCGGGCATAGAAGAACCCGCCGGTCCGGACTTGGGGGGTGTACGGACCAGCGGGTTCGACCATTTAGCATAGTTGAATTAGGACCTCACGCAAAATCCCAGCCCGCACCGCCACACCGCCGCCACCCCCCGCCTCAATCGCCGCTGCCCCACCGCATGCCAGTAGCCATACTGCCCGTCGACTCCGCAGGAAGCCCTAGATGCCACTACCCGCAAAGGCGTTCCAACTCTGGCTTCACCGCGTTGCCCCGTCCGCGAGCACAGCCGATCTCTGCCGGATCTCCGGGATCAAGCGCACCACCTTCGCCCAGCAGTTGGTCCGCGGGAAGGTGGCCGAAACCACCCTGGTCAGCATCAGCCGGGCCCTGGATTTGAGTCCGCTGGCGGAACTCGCTTCCTTCGAGCACTATGCGGAGCTGGCCGCCCCGCCGCAGCCGCCGACCCCGGCCGAACTCGTCAGCCAGGTCGCCACTATGGACCTGTTGCGCGCCGTCATTTCGCGTTCTTCCCCGGCCTACGGCGGCTACGGTGACCAGGGCAGCTCAATGACCCCGGCGCTGAGCCCCGCACCGCACGCCACGTCGGTCCGGAACTGGGTGGATGCGATTGACGACGGTGAATTGCGCCACCGGGTTTCGGCCGCCACCGGGGTGGCACCGCAAAATTACTCCGCGCAGCTCACGGCAAACCGGCTGTCCCCCGAGCTTGCGGTCGCGACCGCCCGCGCGGCGGGCGTAGGCTTCACGGGCGGGCTCGTCGCGACGGGCCTGATAACCGAGGCTGAGGCCGGCTGGACGGCCGGGGCGAAGCAAGCCGCGTTGGATGCTCTTTCCGACGGCGACCTTAGCGCCCTGGCCGGGGAACGTCTTCAGGCGCTCGGAAAATCGCTGCGGCGCCATGAGCAGGAGCAGGCACAAACACGAAAGATTTGGGAGAACCTCGGATGATCGCGATCCTCCAGTGGACCACACTGGCGATTTGCTGCGTCGCCACGCTCGTCCGCGTGCCCAGTGTCCTGCGGGGTGAAAACCGGTCCCTGTTCTGGATCCTTGCGCTGATGACCCTGGCGATCCTGCTCAGCATCGATGCCCCGTATCTGGCCGTGGACCAGGCCCTGGGAGGCATGAACATCGCCAACCTGCTGCTGCGCTTCGTCATTTTCGCCGTCATCTTCTTCCTTGGTCTCCGGATGGCCCGGGGCTTCACCGCGGACGATGCCCTGCGGCTCATCACCGGCCCCATCGGCATCGCAGTAGCCGCTGCCGCCTCGGCTGTGGTGGTGGTGGTCTTCCTCATGATGGATACCGCCGGCTCCTCGGCGGGTTTGGTCGCCGTTTTCGCCAAGGATGATCGCAATGCCGCCTTGGTGGAGTATTACGGGGCCGCCGGGCGCCTGTACCCCGCGTTCATCACCGCGGCACTGTTTCCGGCGATGCTGCGGACCCTGCGCAGCGGACTTCCGGCCCTTGTCCGGTCCAGCGCCGGGCTGCTGGCCGTGGGCACCGTGGCCATCTGTCTCAGCCTGCTCTCCCCGGTCGTCCCTCCGCCCCTCGGGTTCATGCGGTTCGTCATCAACTACTCGGCGGTCTTGTGCCTGGTCCTGGGACTGTGCATGATCTGGCTGGCTAAGACGCTTGCGAAGCATGCACCGAAGAAGCATGCTGGCATGATCTGACCACTTTGGGGCTGAGCAGGCAAGCGATGTGGGAGAACCGGGAATGATTGCAACCCTCCAGTGGGGCACGCTGATCATCTGCACCGTGGTGCTCCTCCTCCGCCTTCCGGATGCGATCCAGGGACGGAACAGGACCGTCTTCTTGATCCTGGTGCTCGCGACCCTGTGCAGCCTGCTCTCGGTGCCCGGCCCCTATGAGGCGATCGATGGGGCGCTGGGGGGATGGAACCTCGCCCACCTGATCTTGCGCTTCCTCGTATTCGCCGCGGTCCTGCTGGTCGGTCTGCGCGTGGCGCGGGGCCTGGCAGACGAGCCCGGCTACCGCCTCATCGCGGGGCCGGCCGGGCGCTGGGCCCTGGCTCTCAGCGCCGTCGCCGTGGCGTTGACCTTCTTCCTCATGGACACCCGCGGGTCCTCGTCGGGCCTGCTGGGCATCGCCGACAAGGGGGGCCCGAATGCAGTCCTGGCGCCGTTCTACGCCGCCGCCGGCCGCACCTACCCTGCTTTTGTCTCCCTCGCCCTGCTGCCGGCATTGCTGGCCACCGCCCGGAGCCGATTGCCGCGTCTCGTGCGTGCGGCGGCCCTCCTGACTTGCCTCGGTGCCCTGGCAACCGCGTTCACCATCCCCGCCTCCTTCGCCACGAAAGACTGGCTCCTCGCGCAGCAGACCGTCAATTATCTGGCCGTCCTGGGCTACGTCCTGGGCCTGGGACTGTTCTGGGCTTCCGGGCTCGCCGCCAAAGAATCTCATAACGCTCGCGCAACATTTCGCAAGAACCAAAAGTAGGCATTCACAAAATCATTAGACCGTGAGAGAATCATGAATGTGTGAATGCGGCAATCGCTTCGTGTACGGAAGTCAGCCGTGCGAAGCAGAGGCAGCCGTCCAAGCGCCATTGGGGGGATGAGTGGTAGCGGTCCGGTAGGACCGCTCCCACTCAGCCTGTTTAAGGGGTTTTCCGGTTGTTCCCGACAACATTCGGATTCCCCGACACTGCCGGCCGGATTCCCCTGCAGGAAAGGCGGCGGCAGGCGGCCCTGGCTGTCAGCGCACAAACCTCAGCGTGACCAGCTGGAAGGGCCGCAACGTCAGCTCGGCGGAATTGCCGCCCGCCGTCACTCCCGGAGCATCGACGGGCCGTTCCAGCAGATCCACGGCATGCAGCCCGCGGACCGGGAAATTGGCCTTCACCGCGCCGGTGGACCGCTCCCCCAGTGCTTCGTAGAGCCGGACAATCACATCCCCCGAACCGTCTTCAGCGAGTTTGACCGCTTCAATGACAAGGGCCTGGTTGAACACCGTGACCAGCGGCTCCACCCCGTGGGCCCCATGCACCACCCGCGGTGCCAGGTTGGTGCGGTAGCCCTCTTCGACGGCGTCGGCGATCGTGGCGCCCGGACGGACCGTGACGTGCAGCTCGTGCCTGCCCTGGTCCGCGCCGGGATCCGGAAACTTCGGTGCCCGCAGGAGCGAGAGCCGCACTGTGGTGGTGGTGCCGCCGTCGTCCTCCCGGACGTTGCGGGTGACGTCGTGGCCGTAGCTGGAAGCGTTGGAGATCGCCACCCCATAGCCCGGCTCGGCGACGTGGATCCAGCGGTGGGCGCAGATTTCGAATTTCGCGGCCTCCCAGGACGTGTTGACATGGGTCGGGCGGAAGACGTGCCCGAACTGCGTCTCCGCCGCCGACCGGTCGGCCCTGACATCCAATGCAAAGCCCAGCTTGAGCAGCTTTTCGCTCTCCTGCCAGTCCACGGCCGTGGTGATCGCGAGCGAGTCTGCACCCGGCGCGAGCGTAATCCGTTGGGTCACCGCGGAGGACCCGGCCATCCGCTCCACCACCACGACGGCGTCCGGGCTTTCGCCCCGGTGGTCGCGCTCTGGTGCCACCGAAAGCGCCTGGTCCAGACGGACGACGTTCCTGCGGTAGAAGGCGTCGATGTCCCACGCGTCCCATTCATTGGGCGTGTCCCGGTGCAGCTCCAGGAGGTTTCCCACCTCGCCGGGAGCAATCGCCTCTCGTCCGGAGGCCCGGTCCGCGAGGGAGACCAGCAGTCCGCGGGCATCCACCACGGCACGGATGATGCCATTGTCCAGGATGTAGCCGCCGCCGTCCTCAGTGATCTCTACCGGCTGCCCGGGCCGGACCGGTTCGGCAGCCGCCAGGGCAGGCACGCCCAGGCGCTCGTGCGGGGCAGCGTTGAGCAGGAATTCCCGGCTGCCGGTGCCGAGGGCCGCCGCCGCGGCGTTCGTGATGACCGCTTCCAGTCCCCGTTCGACGGCGGCATAGTTCCGTTCGGCGTCCTGGTGGACCCAGGCGATGGAACTGCCCGGCAGGATGTCGTGAAACTGCTGCAGCAGAACCAGCCGCCAGAGGCGCTTGAGCTCCGCAGCCGGATAGCGGTGCCCGGTCCGCACAGCCGCCGTGGCACTCCAGAGCTCGGCCTCCCGGAGGAGGTGCTCGCTGCGCCTGTTCCCCAGCTTGGTCCTGGCCTGGCTGGTGTAGGTGCCGCGGTGCAGTTCCAGGTACATCTCCCCCACCCAGACCGGCAGGGGCTCATACTCGGCCTGGGCCTGGCTGAAGAAGCTGGCCGCCGAGCCGATCCGCACCTTCGGAGATCCTTCCAGATCCGCCGTGCGCTGCGCTGCGGCCAGCATCTCGCGGGTTGGGCCCCCGCCGCCGTCGCCGTACCCGAACGGAACCAGCGACGTGCCTCCGCGTCCGTGGTCCCGGTAGTTCCGTTCTGCGTGCGCCAGGTCCCGGGCACTGAGGTCGGAGTTGTAGCTGTCCACAGGTGGGAAATGGGTGAAGAGCCGGGTGCCGTCGATTCCCTCCCAGTTGAAGGTGTGGTGAGGCATCCTGTTGACCTGGTTCCAGGAGATCTTCTGGGTCAGGAACCAGCGGCTGCCTGCGGCCTTGATGATCTGCGGCAGGGCGGCGGAATACCCGAACGTATCCGGCAGCCACGCCTCCTGGCAATCGATCCCGAATTCGGCCAGGAAGAAACTTTTACCTTCGAGGAACTGCCGTGCCATGGCCTCGCCGCCGGGCATGTTGGAGTCGGATTCGACCCACATCCCGCCGACGGGAACGAACCTGCCGGCGCGGACCTTGTCCCGGATGCGCCCGAAGAGCTCCGGATAGTACTCCTTCATCCACGCGAGCTGCTGGGCGGAGGAGCACGAAAAGATGAAATCGGGATTCTCGTCCATCAGGGCGACGACGTTGGAGAACGTCCGGGCGCACTTGCGGATGGTCTCCCGGACCGGCCACAACCAGGCCGAATCGATGTGGGCGTGGCCCGTGGCCACGAGCTGGTGCGCCGAGGCATAGGCGGGCCGGGACAGGGCATCGGCCAAGGCGGCCCGTCCGGCCTCCGCGGTCCCGGCAACGTCGTCGGGGTCCATGATGTCCAGCATGCGTTCGAGCGACCGCAGGATGTCGTGGCGGCGGGGCAGGTCCATGGGCAGTTCGTGCATGAGCCCGCTGAGCGTGAGGATGTCCTGCTGCAGTTCCCAGACAGTCTGGTTGCGTTCGGCGATGGCGATCCTGCCGAGGCGGTACTTCGGCTCGCTGCCCGACGTCGCCTTGTCGCCGTAGGGGGTGGCGGCGAAAGTCCAGTTCTGGGACAAGTCGGGGTTGGCCGCGGCYTCGACGTAGAAGTCAACGGCCATGCCACTGCCCAGGAGCTTGAGCGGGATGTACTGGTTCCGTGGCGAGATCGCCTTGATGATGGTCCCGTCGGACCGCCAGGCAATGCCTTCGCACTGGAAACCCGGGAGGTCGCCGCTGAAGCCGAGGTCCACGAGGACTTCCACGGAGGTTCCGGCCGCGGTTCCCCAGGCGTCCGGCACCTCACCCCGGAACCGGAGCCACTTGGTGCTCCAGGGCCGGCCCCAGGCCGCGCCGTGTTCCTGGGGCGTGAACTCCTGCCGCAGGGCCTCGAGCACCGGCACGGGTTCGTCCGGCGCGTCCCAGCTGCTCAGCGTCAGCGGCACGTTGCGCGGGTAGACGGCCGGGCCGATCCGGTCACGCAGAAAGCGGTCCAGCCGGACTTCCGTAAGACGGCGGTCGTCGTGCAATGTGATCCTCTTCAGCGCTGGGGGGTCCGATCGACTCCAATCGATGGATAAAACTTACGCCGCGGAGAACCCATTGGCCAACTGTTGCCCCTAGCCGGCCGCGGGCGCCGGAACCGCGACGCGTTGCTGCCCCGCGTACACGTTCAGGCTGGTCCCGCGGCTGAACCCGGCCAGTGTCATCCCGCTGGCCTCGGCGAGCTCGACGGCCAGGCTGGAGGGGGCACTGACAGCGGCGAGGACCGGGATACCGGCGAGGGCCGCCTTTTGGACGAGCTCGAACGATGCCCGGCCGGACACCTGCAACACGGTGCCCCGGAGCGGGAGCAGGCCCTCGCGGAGTGCCCAGCCCACCACCTTGTCCACCGCGTTGTGCCGGCCCACGTCTTCGCGCAGGCACAGCAACTCGGCCGAGCCGTCGTCGGAGATCCTGAAGAGCCCGGCAGCGTGCACGCCGCCGGTGACTTCGAAGACCTCCTGGGCGGACCGGAGGGCGTCCGGGAGGGCCGCGAGCGTTTCGACGGGGACGCTCAGCGGATCGTGTGCCGGGCTGTAGTGCGAGGACTTCCGAACGGCATCGATCGAGTCAGTGCCGCAGATGCCGCAGGAACTGGAGGTGAAGACGTTGCGMCCGGTCTCGGGCCGGACGACGTCGGGCCTGAGCTGCGCCTCCACCACGTTGAACGTCTGCATGCCGTCGGCGTCTTCGCCGGCGCAGAACCTGAGCGAGACCAGCTGTTCGGGAGCCCAGATGATCCCCTCCGAGACGAGGAAGCCTGCGACGAGGTCGAAGTCATTGCCCGGCGTTCGCATGGTGACGGAAAATGACATGTTGCCGAGCCGGATTTCCAGCGGTTCCTCGACGGCAAGGACGTCCTCCCGGTGCCGGACCGGGAATTCGAGGGCCTGCGGGGACCCGTCCAGGACAATCTTGTGCACCTTGCGGCGCTGTGTCACACGGCCCATCCGGTGCTCCTAAGCAACATTGTGTGCCGCTGTTTGAAGCTAGCGGCTGTTTGAATCTTTGGTTGGTTCCATCATTGTAAGTGCCTGATCCTAGCGGCGTGCCTTGTCCCGGTGCCGTCGCAGCAGGCCAGGGCTCAGCCCAAAAGGGCACTCCAGTCCACCGGACCGTCGCTGGCCGCGGTTTTCCTGGCGGTCCGCTTCGCCGCCGGCTTCTGTTCGGCGGCCGCCGCCGAAGCGTCAGGCAACGGCGCACTCCACGGGAGGGCGAAGGCGGGGACGAGTTCCCCCAGCTGCACGCCATGGGGCGGGACCACCAGCACACCGTCGGCGGCGGCCAGCCCCCGCATCATTCCGGGGCCGGTGTGCTGCGCCGGCGATGCCATGCCGTAGAGCAGCCGGAAGGGCATGAGCCGGGTCCGGCCCGGGTCGGCGTCAATCGTCGAGCCGCAGGGCACCTCGCTGAGCGGGGGGATCACGCCGTGCCCGAGTGCCGCCAGGAGTGGGGCACCGATCGTGGACAGCGCCATCATGGCCGCGAGCGGGTTTCCTGGCAGGCCAAGGATGTAACGGCCGTCCGGCAGTTCGGCCAGCACGGCGGGGTGGCCCGGGCGCATGGCGATTCCGTCGATCAGCAGGCGGCCGCCGAGCTCGGCGACCGAGCGCCTGAGGTGGTCTGTCCCGGAGCGCCCCGTGCCGCCGGTGGTGATCACGACGTCGGCAGGCAGGTTTTCACCGGCAGGATCGGTGTCCTCGAGGGCGGCGAGCCACTCGGCGTAGGTATCGCCGACTTCCACTTCTTCGGTGCAGATCCCGCCGAGCATTCCCACCACGGCGGCCAGTTGGGGTCCGAAGGTGTCGCGGACCTGCCCGGGTGCCGGTATCCCGCTCGTCACGACCTCGGAGCCAGTGAAAACGAGGCGGACCACGGCCTTGCCGAGCACGGGAAGGGCGTCACTTCCGGCCAGCGCGGCGAGCGCCAGATGGGCCGGATTCAGGACCGTGCCGCCCTTGATCAGGACGTCCCCGGCGGCGGCTTCCTCCCCGGCCTTCCTGATGTGGTCGCCGTTGCGCGGGTCTCCCGGCTTCGCGGTGCCGCCCAGCTTCAGGACGGGCAGGCCGTCGTCGTCGGCGTCGATGATGCCGCTTTCGCTGCGCAACACTGCCTTGGCCCCGGGCGGGATGAGGCCGCCGGTGGCAATCGGGCTGGCCTGATGTGGTGCCAGGCGCTGACCGGGTTCGGCCAGGATCCAGGGCCCGCTGCCGTTGACGGCCCAACCGTCCATGGCAGAGGAAGCGTAATGGGGCATGTCCTGCCGGGCAACGACGTCCGCCGCGAGCGTCCGGCCAAGCGTCTGCCGCAGCGGAACAGGGGCGGCCGGGATGGGAACGGCGCACTCGAACGCGAGTTGCCGGGCCTCCTGCCACGTGTGGGCCAGGTGCCTGTGCGGCTCCGCGGCAGTGTCCTCGTCCCCTGAGTCCTGGTCCGCGGTGTCCTGGTGCGCGATGTGAGGGCCTCCAGGGCCGTCTACGAGAGCCTCTCCACCGCCATCTCTGACGCCATTTCCGCCGCTATCGTTGACGCCATCTTCACCTGCGGCGGTGGCGGGGCCATTGCCGTCCGGGGCCGCAGCCGTCATGCCCCGGAAGTTTCGGCGGCTGCGTAGTCCTTGGCGAGCCGGCGGGCCACGGCCATCGCGGACTCCATGGACACGGAGTCCGTGGCCTGCCCGGAGCCGGAGGCCAGGCCGGCCGCAAAGCCGGCAATGAATGTGGTCAGCGGTGCCGCCGGGCGCACCACGGAATGGGCGGCCACGCCGGCCAGGGCGAGGACCTCATTCACGTCAATCTCAACGTCGTCCAGCTCCAGGGCCTGGAGCAGGGCACGGCACCAGTCTTCCAGTGTTTCGTCCTGGCTTTTCACCGTTTGCCTCCATGGTCGAGTTCAGCTGTGCAGAGCCGGGCCGGAGCCCGGACCGCCGTCGGGAATCCTGCCGGATACCCCCAGTGCGGACGCGTCATCCCAGGTGTCGACGTCATCCGTGGAACCCGGGGGAACGCGAACTTCCCGCACGTCCAGCCTAGCAAGAAGGGCGAACACCGACGCGTTTTCCAGCCGGTCCCGGGACGCGGCGTCCGCGACAGAACGTTGTAGCACGGCCGTGCCATAAAAGCCCACGAGCGGCTGTTTCCGACTGTCGGCCGAGACGGCCATGACGCCGTCGGCCCCACCCCTTTCCGGTGTGCCTGCAGCAGACGCGGCCAGCGCCTCGGCCAGGGCACGGACCGCGCCGGCCGACCGGGGCATGTCACACGCCAGGACGAGGGTATAGGGCGCGGCTGCTGCGTGCCGGCTCGCGTGATCGGCGGCCAGGGCGGCCAGCCCCGCCGCGATGGCTGCGGCCGGACCCGCGAAGGGCGGCTCTTCCCGGCAGGTCAGGACGCCGCCGGGCAGGCCCCCGGGGTCGGGGCCGACGACGACGGTGCGCCCCGCCGMGCCCGCGGCCCGCAGTGACCGCTCCAGGAGGGTGGCGCCGTCGTAGATCAGCCCGGATTTGGGCACGCCGCCGAGGCGTGAGGACCGCCCCCCGGCGAGAATGATGGCATCGAACTCCATCGGTTCAGCCTAGCGCGGCGCCAGCGGCCACTGAACAAGCCGTAATGTGCGCCGGCAGCGTCTTCACCGGCTGATCAATCAGCTAGGAGGCCGATCAGGCAGCCGATTCAGGCAGCAGGAACGGATCCCAGGCCGGCGTCGGCTTCTCGAGTTCCTTGATCTGCCAGATGGCACCCTTTGGCGGGCCCGGAACAAAACCGATCTTCCAGCCCATCTCCGCCGGCGTATGGTCGCTCTTGGCGTTGTTGCACCGCAGGCACGCCGCCACCAGGTTCTCCCAGGAGTCGGCTCCGCCCCGCGATTTGGGCTGGATGTGGTCGATGGTGTGGGCAGCCTTGCCGCAGTACGCGCAGCGGTGGGCATCCCGGCGCAGCACGCCGCGGCGGCTCACCGCAGTCATCGTGTTGTACCTTGGCCGGATGTAGCGGTTCAGCAGGATCACGGACGGGCGGCCCAAAATGTCCTGGGGGCCGACCACGGGGTCGTCCCCTTCGGCCACCACGCTGGCCTTTCCGGTCAGGACAAGGACGAGCGCCCGGCGGAAGGTGATGACCGCCAGCGGTTCATATCCAGCATTCAGAACGAGAGTGCGCATCCGCATACCTCTTCACGGCCGCACCCGCCAGCGGCACGAGGGCCGGCTGCCCTCTGCATGGTCGGGCTATGGATCGACAACACAAGAGTAAACACTCAAGTGCCGKATCACCGAATATTTTTTCACCGGCGCGGTCCTCAGCGCGGAAAGTTCACTGCGCGGCAACGCAAAAGACCCCCGCCTGGAGGCGGGGGTCTTTCGGAATGCTGGGGTTCGTGCTTAGGCGCCGACGCGGATGAAGACCGGACCGGAGCCGACGTTGACGCTGTACAGCGCGGTGGTGCCGCCGTTCCAGCCGCCGTGCACTGCCATGCCGTTGCCGACGTAGACCGCGATGTGAGCCATGCCCACGCCGCCGTTCTGGTAGTAGGCGAGGTCGCCCGGGCGTGCCTCGGCGGCGCTCACGGTGCGGCCCAGGGAAAGGTAACCTGCCGGCCAGCCGTGGTAGTGGATGCCGGCCGCGGCCAGGGCGTTGGTGGCGAGGGCGGTGCAGTCCTGCGCCACGCCGATCTGTGCGTAGGCAGCAGCGGCGATGGTCGCGCCTGCGCCGCTTCCGATGCCCGCGGGGGCCTGGGCAGCGACGCCGCCGCTGACGCCAAGCTCGGTGCCGCCGGCGCGGGTGGCTGTAGCCGTGGCCGTGGCGTCCTGGACCTTCACGACGGGCTTGGGAGCCTCGACGACGGGAGCCGGCGTGGTGGTCACGGCGGGCTTCTCGTAGGAGATCGCGATGGTGGAAGCGGCCGAGATGGTGGCCGGAGCTGCGGACTGGACTTCCAGGGCCGAAGCGGAGGTGGATTCGCGCTGAACATTGGTTTCAGCAGCGTTGGCTGCGATTCCGCTGGTCAGGACCAGACCGGAAGCTGCGGCGATGACCGCGGCCTGACGGCCCATGCCGCCGGCGTTGTCGCCGACAGCCTTAGCAATTACAGCCAGCGAGTTGGTCTTGGTGACCTCGGCGCGGTGCCGTGCAACGTTTGCACGAGTAGTCATTAAGTTCTCTCTTTCGTGATCCTTGGACCGCGCGCTTTCGGGCACGGACTGAGGACGCTCCGGCATCTTGGGGGTACGCCGGATCGCCCCGAAATGGGTTACTTAGCGAAGGGTGTACTGCGAAGACGCGCCAAAAGCGGAAACTGCATGCTGTCCGGGCTCGGTAGCGATTGAGCCTGCGGAACGTGATCCAATCCGGGCGCCGGCAAGGGCGGCACGTGATGTGGATTCCAGCGGGCTCGACAGAGCCTCGCCGGTGCGCATGCGCGCAGAATTGTGGCGTGAAGACACGAAAGTAGCCTCTCCCAATGCCTACGAGGTGAGCTGTCGGATTCGGATGGGAGTCACCCGGCCGCGCTGCTTCCTGGGAAGCTTTGCGACTTAACCCCAAGGCCTTCTTTCGAAGGCCAAAATTGGTTCCCCCGCCCCTGCCAGACGATGTAATGCGAACGGACCTTGAGCGGTGGCAGAGCTAGGCAATCCACTCAAGAGCGCCAACTTCGGAAAAGTTGGCGTGCTTCAAACCCTACAGCAGTCCTGATCCAATGTCACATTCAGATCACGGCGTGTCACAGGAAGTTGAGAGCAGCCCATCGTCTTTTTAGAGCCAGCCGAGCGGGTCAACGACATCGCCGTTGACCATCACTTCAAAGTGGAGGTGGCAGCCCGTGGAGGCGCCGGTGGTTCCGCTCATGGCGACGACGTCACCGCGGGAAACCTTCTGGCCGACCTTGACCGAAGCCGAGGACAGGTGGTTGTACGTGGTCTCCAGGCCGTTGCCGTGATCGATGACCACGCGGTTCCCCCCGCCGAAGGGATGCCAGCCGTTGAAGGTCACGGTGCCGCTGGCGGCCGCGTGGACCGCCGTGCCGCACTGGGCGGCGAAATCCTGGCCGCGGTGGAACTCCCCCGCGCCCCCGGTAATGGGGCTGACACGGTAGCCGAAGGGCGAGGCCGTGACCAGCTGGTCGAGCGGCGCACCCAGGGTGCCGGCCGATGCCGCGCGGGTGATCGTGCCCACAGACTGGGCGCTCAGCAGCTGCTTGAGTTTCCCGTCCGGATCGCCCTTCGTGGTGACGGCCGTGCGGTTGAAGTCGACCTTGGCGGCGGCGGCAGCGGTGACATCCGGCTGCACGGCGGCGGAGAGCGCGCCGGATCCGCCCGGATTCGAAGCCATCACCGGGCTCGTGACGGGGACCGTCACGGTAAGAACCAGACCAGTTGCGGCCAGTGCGATCCCGGCCTTCTGCCCGACTCCGCTTGCCGCGGCAAAGTCCGTGACCTGGCGGAACGGACTGCGACGGCGACGGCGTTCATCGCGGTGCACGTCCCGCGGGCGTTCGGCCGTGTGTGCGACGACGGGACGCGGCTCCGGAGCGGGACCGGTCGCGCGGCGACGGCCCCTGGCGGTCTGGGTGGTCAAGAAGGGTTCCTCTCTGGATGGCCTGCGAAGTTAGCTGTCGGATTCGGGTCAGAGAGATCAAAGACCCGGTCCGCCGTTGCAGGCAGCCACGCACAGAGGCATCCCTAGGGGATCCTTCGGTGGAAGCTGCTTGCCGCTGACGGACTTCACCCCAAGGCTGCCGAAGTAGCAGCCGAAAGTGGTTCCCCCGCCCCTGCCAGGAGGTAGTTCTGCGACTGATCCGCTGGCAGGGCTCGGCTTCGGATCAGGTAACGCTTTGGTATCGGTACTGGGCACTAACTATAGGCGATTAAGCCGCCCGGTAATAAATCCGTAACCGCAATTGTGGACAACTCGTGGGTCGTCCCATGACCGGCGCGTAGTGGCTGGTCAGGCGACTGTTACAAAGACGTGCGCGGCAACCTCGGGCGGCAGTTCCAGGGCACCTTCGATATCGGGGACGCGGACCGAGATGTACTCCCCCACCCGCTCCAGCGAGACCAGCGCGCCAGGCCGGATTCCGCCCTCGTCGAGCTGGGCCAGAAGCTCCGGCTCCACCTGGATCGGCTCCGCGAGCCGGTTGACCGTAACCCGGGAAGTTACCCCGTAGCCGGCCATGGCCTCCAGCAGGTTCACGGGCCTGTCCACGGGGGCGCCGTTGGGCACGCCGCCAAGATCCGCCAGCCCCGGAATAGGGTTTCCGTAAGGCGAGACTGTCGGGTGGTTGAGCATCTCGAAGATTCTTCGCTCGACGCGTTCGCTCATGACATGTTCCCAGCGGCACGCTTCCTCGTGGACGTAGGCCCAGTCGAGCCCGATCACGTCCGCGAGGAGGCGTTCGGCCAGACGATGCTTGCGCATGACACCGATTGCACGTTTCCGTCCGATTTCCGTCAGTTCAAGGTGCCTGTCGCCGGAAACAACCACCAGCCCGTCGCGCTCCATCCGGCCGATCGTCTGGGACACAGTGGGGCCGGAGTGGCGGAGCCGTTCGGCGATGCGGGCGCGGAGGGCAACGATGTTTTCTTCTTCAAGTTCCAGAATGGTCCGAAGATACATCTCCGTAGTATCGATCAGATCCGTCATTCAGCTCAGCTCCTCGAGCGCAGTCCTAGCGTCATTCCCACCGTACCGCGTGCGGGCTGCATGCAGGATGCGCCCAGGCGGGAACCGCCGTACGTTCGCATGCCAGCCTAGCCTATTTTGAATTACTCCGGATAATCTTTCGATCGACCTGAAGCTATTGTCCCAGCCCCAGCCGGCCGGCCGTCCCCGGCGTCTCAATGACCGGACTATGACAGGCCTTTTTCTGTATCGCCGGGAGCTGTCAGGCAAAATAAGACAGGCAGAATGAAGAGGGGTGTCCGTGGTAGCCATCCCTGCCCGCCACCTCCCAGCCACGCTACGAACCAGCCGAAAATTGGAGCCACTGTGAGCGACACCAGCATCACGATCCCCGCCCACCTCCTGCCCAAGGACGGACGGTTCGGCGCCGGCCCGTCCAAAGTCCGGCCGGAACAGATGGACGCCCTGGCCGCGGCATCGTCGAAGCTGCTGGGGACCTCCCACCGCCAGGCGCCCGTGAAGAACCTGGTCGGCTCGGTGCGCAGCGGCCTCAGCGAATTCTTCCGGGCACCGGAAGGCTATGAAGTGGTGCTGGGCGTCGGCGGATCTACCGCGTTCTGGGACATTGCCAGCTTCGGGCTCGTGGAGAACAAGGCGCAGCACCTGTCCTTCGGCGAGTTCGGCTCGAAGTTCGCTTCCGCCACCAACAAGGCGCCGTTCCTTGCCGAGTCCTCCATCATCAAGGCCGAACCCGGCACCCGCCCCACCGCCCGGGCGGAGGCCGGCGTCGACGTCTATGCGTGGCCGCAGAACGAGACCTCAACCGGCGTTGCCGCACCCGTCCAGCGGGTGGCCGGCGCCGACGAGGGGTCGTTGGTGCTCGTGGACGCGACCTCGGCCGCGGGCGGGCTGGACGTGGACGTGGCGGAGTCGGACGTGTACTACTTCGCGCCGCAGAAGAACTTCGCATCCGACGGCGGCCTGTGGCTGGGCCTGTTCTCCCCGGCCGCGCTGGAACGGGCGGCACGGATCAAGGCCGGCAACCGCTGGATTCCCGACTTCCTTGACCTCCAGACGGCGATCGACAATTCCAGGCTGAACCAGACCTACAACACCCCCGCGCTGGCCACCCTGGTGACCCTGGACGCCCAGGTGCAGTGGCTCAACGCCAACGGCGGCCTGGACTTCGCCGCCGGCCGGACCGCGGATTCTGCCGGCCGCATCTACCGCTGGGCCGAAGCGTCCGAATACGCCACGCCGTTCGTGGCCAAGGCCGAGGACCGCTCGAACGTGATCGCCACGATCGACTTCGATGACTCGATCGACGCCGCGGCCATCGCCAAGGTGCTCCGGGCCAACGGCGTCGTCGACACCGAGCCGTACCGCAAGCTGGGCCGCAACCAGCTGCGCATCGCCACCTTCGTGGCGATCGAGCCCGACGATGTCTCGGCACTGCTCGAGTGCATCGATTTCGTCGTGGCGGAACTGAAGAAGTAGCCCTGCGTCCGGCGTCGTCACGGCCCCTGAGGACCTAGGCCGTGACGGCGCCGTCGTCGTTTCAGGTCCGTCCGCCCTGCTATGCCTACGGCCGCGGGTCCCTGCCGGCACCGGCCGCGCCGGTCCGGCTTTCGACGCGGAAGTACCGCAGCCCGTGGGCGCGGCGGTTGAAGTGGAGCCGCAGGTGCTTCGCGCGGATGATCCACACCAGCCCGATCAGGGCCGCCAGCAGGCCGGCGCCCGCCGCGACCGCCATGGACCAGCGGGGGCCGGCGGTGTTTGCCACCCAGCCGACGAGCGGTGCCCCGAGGGGAGTTCCGCCCATGAAGATCGCCATGTAGAGGGCCATCACCCGGCCCCGCATTACGGGCTCTGTGGTGGTCTGGACGTACCCGTTTGCGCTCGTCATCATGGTGATCGCGAACAGCCCCACGGGCACAAGTGCGACGCCGTACCAGAAGTAGTTCGGGGCCATCGCTGCGATGCCCGAGGTCACGCCGAAGGCGGCGGCCGCCCCGAAGATGACCCGCAGCCGTGGCTTGCCGCGCCCGGCGGACAGCAGGGCCCCGGCGACGGATCCGATGGCCATGATCGAATTCATCAGGCCGAAGGCCCCCGCGTCCAGGCCGAATTCGGTCCCCACCATGGCCGCGATGAACAGGGCGAAATTCAGCCCCAGGGTTCCCACGATGAAGATCGCCACCAGCACCACGATCAAATCCGGACGGTACCTCACATAGCGCAGCCCCTCCCGGATCCTGCCCCTGCCCGCCGGTGCCCGCGGCAGCCGGCGCAGCGACGACGACGGGATTTTCGCCAGGCTCAGCAACAGGGGCACAAAGGTGAGCGCATTAATGAGGAAGACCCAGCCGGGCCCGACGACGGCCGTGAGCACGCCGGCGACGGCCGGACCGATCATCCGGGCAACATTGAAAGACGCGCTGTTCAGGGCCACGGCGTTGGGGAGGTAGTCGTCCTGGACCAGTTCCGAGACGAAGGTTTGCCGGACGGGGGCGTCCAGGGCGGAAACCACCCCGAGCATCAGGGCGAAGGCGTAGACGTGCCAGAGCTGCGCCGCGCCCGTGACCACCAGGATGCCCAGCCCCGCGCTCAGCAGCGCCATGGCGGACTGCGTCAGCACCAGGAGCCGCTTGCGGTTGAACCGGTCGGCGACCAGTCCGGCCACGGGTGCCAGGAAGAGTTGCGGGCCCAGCTGCAGGGCCATCGTGATTCCCACCGCCCCGGCATCGTGCGCCGTCAGGTGGGCGAACACCAGCCAGTCCTGGGCGGTGCGCTGCATCCAGGTGCCAACGTTGGAAATAAGGGCGCCGACGAACCAGATCCGGTAGTTCAGGATGTGCAGGGATTTGAACGTGGACATCAGCCCCAGCCCTCCCCAGACACGCTCCCGGACGCTTCCAACCGCTAGTCGGCCTCGCCCGTTGAGCGTTCCCGCTCGGCGTCGTCGGCGTCGGCGTCGGTGTCGGCGTCGTCGGCGTCGTCGTCGGTGTCGGCGGTGTCAGCGTCGTCGGCGTCGTCGTCGTCAGCGTCATCCTGCTGGTCGGCGTCGGACGCCTGCGACGGCGCTTCGGGACCGGACGGCGCCTCGGCAGCCTCGTCAGCCTGCGCGTCTTCCGGCCGGACCCGTTCGGCCCACGGAACCCAGGCCGGTGCCAGGATGGAGTCCTCGGAGGGCAGAAGGCCAAGTTCGTCCACCGTGACCACCTTGGAGCGCGAGTTGCGTGTCAGCACGGCGTACCACTGCCACCCCAGGTATCCGGGGAGCCTGGATTCGAACAGGTGGGTCACCAGGCGGTCGCCCTCGCTCCGGGCGCCGATGTGCTCGCCGATCTGCTCGGCGGGGGCAATGCCCTCCACCGCGGTGCGGGCGACGTCGACGGCTGCGGCCAGGAAGGCGTCAGGCTTGCCGGTGCGCCAGACGGGCACGCCGGCGCGCGGACGGATTCCCTGCTTGGGGCCGGTTGCTTTAGCCCCGGCGGGCGCTGCGGTTCCGGCATCCGGCGCCGGCAACTGATCAGGTTCCTGAGTCATCAAAAGCCTTATACGTCCAGCTCGTCGGCAACCTTACGGAGGGCCGCTGCGATCGCCTTGCCCTTGTTGCCTTCCGGGTACTTGCCCGCGGACAGGGTCCCGGACAGGTTATCCAGCACGCTGACGAGGTCCTGGACCAGCGGGGCAAGGTCCCTGGCGCTGGGCCGCTTTGCCTTGGCGATGGACGGCGTCTTGTCCAGCACGCGCAGGCCCAGGGCCTGGGCACCCTTGCGTCCGTCGGCTACACCAAATTCAACACGCGTGCCGGCCTTGAGCTCCGTAATGCCTTCGGGCAGCGCGGACTTGGGCAGGAAGACTTCCTGGCCGTCCTCGCCCGCGAGGAATCCGAAGCCTTTTTCCTTGTCATACCACTTGACCTTGCCGGTAGGCACGTAATCAACCTTCTTCGTTCTGCGGGGACACGGCCGGCGGTCACCGCATCCGCATGGATACGCGGGTTCAGGGTATGACTGCCCGGACCGTGTTGGTCTGTATCTCCAAGGTTATCCTGCCTGGTTCACTTTAACGGCTTGAGGCGCGGGCGATGCCGGACTGTTAGCGTTGCCCCCATGACACTGACGCGTTACCGGCGGCCTTTGATGATCGTAGCGGCCACCCTTGCTGTGCTGTCCCTCGTTGCCGTCGGCGCTGTCATGGCCATGGCCTTCAACAATGCCGTGGCGCCGGCCTGGATTACCTCGACGGCCCTTTACGGCCTCCCGGTGGCATTCCTGCTCATGCTGGCCCTCGTTGTCGACGCGGTGGCAGCCCGGCGCCGCCCGCGCGGGCCCGGCGAAAGGTAACGTTGGAGCGATGTCCCTCATCCGCGCGCTCAGC
The DNA here is from genome assembly GCF_056406825.1 of Arthrobacter sp. P1_A5. Taxonomy (NCBI): domain Bacteria; kingdom Bacillati; phylum Actinomycetota; class Actinomycetes; order Micrococcales; family Micrococcaceae; genus Arthrobacter; species Arthrobacter sp. P1_A5. The sequence continues at coordinate 23,064 of NZ_JBFTZL010000038.1, forward strand.
AAGGAACTTCAGGCACGAAGCGACGAATCGTTGCGGGCCCTGTTCTCCGCGCGGCCGGACCTGATTTCTCCCGGCGTCCCGGACTTCGCCGCCCTCGCCGCCCGCGCCAGCGGACGCGTCAGCGTGCAGCGGGCCCTCGAACGGCTCAACCGCCCGCAGATGCAGGTCCTGGAAACCCTGCACCTGTGCACCAACGCCGATACCGGGCACAGCGCGTCGGCGGCGATGCTGAAGAAACTGATCAACGGCTCCTCGGTTGCCGCCGTCGACCGGCTCCTCCATTCCCTGCAGGAACTGGCCCTCGTCCACCGCGCCGATCCGCCGCACGGCGCGACCCCCGCCGCCGCCAAGCAGCGCCACTACCTTCCGGTCGGCAGCCTCAAGGACGTGATTGGCATCTACCCAGCGGGGCTCGGGCGCAGCTACACCGAACTTGTGCGGCTCCAGCCTGCTTTTGCACAGCGCGTGGTGCAGCTGGTGGGGGAACTTCACCGCGCCGGGGCGTCCATCTCCCCCGCCACGACGCCGATGGAAGCCGCCCTGTCCCTGCAGCACTGGACGGCAACACCGGAATCGCTCCAGCAAATCCTGGCCTCCGCACCGGACCGGACCGCTGCCCTTCTGGCCCGCTTCGGGAACTGGGCCATGGGCGCCGTCCCGCAGGCGCAGCGCCGGGCGTCCGTGCTCCACGAAGGCGCCGACGTCGGCCCCGTGGACTGGCTGCTGGCGCGCGGGCTGCTGGTACCGCTGGACGCCGCGCACGTCGAACTGCCGCACAGCGTCGGAGTGTCGCTGCGCGGCGGGTTTGTCATCGAGAACTTTTCGCTCACGCCGCCCGTCCCCCGGCTGGGCAACACGAGCGCAGGGCTGCGCCGAAACGCCGCGTTGGGCGCCATCGCCGAGACGCTGCGGCTCGTGGGCGAAGTGCTCTACACCGTGCGCGAACAGCCGCTGGCGACGCTGCGCAGCGGGGGCGTCGGGGTCCGGGAGATGAAGCGGCTGGCGGATTCCCTGCGGATGGAAGTGCACGAGGCCGGTGTCCTCGCGGAGCTCTGCGGAATGGCCGGTYTGCTACGCCTGGACGTCGACAGTTCTGCGTGGGTGCAGCCGCCGCAGCTGGAGTGGCTGTCGCTGCCGCGGCAGGAGCAGTGGCTGTGGCTGGTCAACGCCTGGCTGGCCAGCGAGCGCGCACCGTCCCTCGTGGGCCAACCGGTGAATGCTGCCGCCCCGGGCCCGGCAGGGCACCGGGGCCCGGCAGGGACCACCATCAATGCGCTCTCCGCCGAGGCGCAGCGGCCGGACGCCCCGGTGGTCCGCAAAAGGGTCCTGGAAATCCTGCACGAACTCACCCTTGAGGCCGTGGCGCCCGACGGGCAGGCCCCGGTCCTCGATGCCGCCGCCGTGCTGGAGCGTGCCGAGTGGACGCAGCCCCGGATGGCCAGGCGCTTCAGCTCGCTGATCCGCGGCATCCTCGCGGAGGCCGAGATGCTCGGCCTGATCGGCTCCGGGGCGCTGAGCCAGCTGGGCGCCGCGATCGCCGCCGAGCAGCCGGACGACGCCCTGGGGATCCTGGGCGAACACCTGCCGGCGGCCCTGCAGCATGTGTTGCTGCAGGCGGACCTGACGGCGGTGGCGCCGGGCTACCTCGACCCCGAACTGAGCGAACGGCTCCTGACCATGGCCACGGCCGAAGGGCAGGGACCGGCCACCATCTACCGGTTCTCCGTCACCTCCGTGCGCCGTGCCCTCGACGCCGGCCAGGACGCCGCGGCGATGCTGGACTTCCTGCGCCAGCATTCGGCCACCGCCATCCCGCAGCCCCTCCAGTACCTCATCGAAGACACTGCCGCGCGCCATTCCCGGCTCCGGGTGGGGGCCGCGGCCAGCTTTATCCAAAGCGAGGACGAGGCTGCCCTGCTGGAGCTGCTCAACGCCCCGGCCGCGGCCGGCCTCGGGCTGGTGCGCATCGCGCCCACCGTGGTCGTCTCCCACGCCGCGCCCCGGGAAACCGCCCAGGCCCTCCGGGGTCTGGGGCTCGCCCCGGTCCTGGAGGAAGCTGCCTCCGCGATCGTCCGGCTGCGCCGCAGCACCCCTGCGCCCGGCAGCGGCCGGCCGGTCTACACGGCCCCGCGGACCGCTCCGCCGGAGGCCGACA
>NZ_JBFTZL010000039.1:0-25172 GCF_056406825.1 Arthrobacter sp. P1_A5
CACGCGCCCCCCGCCACGCCGCCCGCCGTCGGCCGCGACGGCATCCTGCCGACCCCCGGGCAGCGGCCCGGGGGGCCGGGGCTGCCCGGATCACCCGACCTTCCGGGCGGCGGCGGAAACGCAGGCAAGGATCTGCCGCGCGTTCCGGGCCACATCACGCCAACCCTGCCGGGCGTCGTTCCGACCAAGGCCCCCGGCCAGCCATAAGCCGCCCTTAAATTCCTTTGTTAACCCGGTTGCGCTATCACTTAGGGCGGTTCTGAACGCTCAGAATGACCCAAAGTGATAGCGCAACGGGTTGAGTGGCAGGTGGGTTGGCGGCGGCTGGAGTTAGGCCAGGACCTGCCGCTTCGAAGAGATGACGCCGGTGTTGAATCCGGCCAGGTGCAGGCCGCCGTGGAACCGGGCATGCTCAATCTTCACGCAGCGGTCCATCACGACGTCGAGTCCGGCGGCCTCGGCCTCCTTGGCAACGTCCTCGTGCCAGGAGCCCAGTTGCAGCCAGAGGGTCTTGGCGCCGGCGGCAATGGCCTCGTCCAGGACGCCGGGCAAGTCGCCGTGCTTGCGGAACACGTCCACAATGTCCGGGCTTTCCGGCAGGTCCGCGAGCGACGCATACGTCGGCTGACCGAGGATTTCCTTCACCACCGGGTTCACGAAATAGACCTTGTACCGGGTGGAGGACTGCAGATAGGTGGCCACGAAATAGCTCGCGCGCGAAGGCTTGTCGGAAGCGCCCACAATCGCGATCGACTTCGCCTGCCGCAGCAGGTTCAGGCGCTCCGGCGCCGAGGGGCCGGTCCAGGTCCGTTCTTCAACACTCATCAGTTCGCTCCGATCGTGCAGGCTTCAGCCTCTGGGGATGCATCCGGGGCTGCTGCTTCCGAGGCGGCGTCCAGCGCCTGGTCCAGGTCCCAGAGGATGTCATCGATGTCCTCGAGGCCCACGGAGATGCGGACAAGGTCCTCGGGAACACCTGCCGACTCGAGCTGTTCGGGGCTCAGTTGCTGGTGGGTGGTGGACCCGGGGTGGATGACCAGGGTCCGGGAGTCGCCCACATTGGCCAGGTGCGAGGCCAGCTGCAGGGACTCGATGAACTTCTGCCCCGCGGCCCGGCCGCCCTTGACGCCGAAGGAGAACACCGAGCCCGGACCCAGCGGCAGGTATTTCTGCGCCCGCTCGAAGTGCGGGTGCGAGGGCAGGCCGGAGAAGTTCACGTAGGCCACGCGCTCGTCCGCTTCCAGCCATTCGGCCACAGCCTGGGCGTTCTTCAGGTGCTCGTCGAGGCGCTGGGGGAGCGTTTCCACGCCCTGCAGCAGCTGGAACGCCGACTGCGGGGACAGTGCGGGTCCGATGTCGCGCAGCTGTTCGCAGCGCAGCTTGGTGAGGAACCCGTACTCGCCGAAGTTCCCCCACCAGGAGACGTTGCCGTAGGAGGCCACGGGCTCGGTCATGGTCGGGAAGTTGCCGTTGCCCCAGTCGAAGCGGCCGCTTTCGACGATCACGCCGCCGAGGGTGGTGCCGTGGCCGCCGAGGAACTTGGTGGCGGAGTGGATCACGATGTCCGCCCCGTGCTCGATCGGCCGCACGAGGTAGGGCGTGCTCAAGGTGGCGTCGACGACGAGCGGGACGCCGGCGTCGTGCGCCACCTTCGCGAGTGCCGCAAGGTCCTGGACTTCCGAGGACGGGTTGGCCACCACTTCCACGAAGATCGCCTTCGTGTTTTCCCGGACTGCGGCAGCGTAGTCCGCCGGATCGGTGCCGGCGACGAATGTGGTGTCCACGCCGAAGCGGCGCAGCGTGACGTCCAGCTGGGTCACCGTGCCGCCGTAGAGCTGGGAGGCGGCCACGATGTGGTCCCCGGCCTGGGTCAGCGCGGCAAAGGTGATGAACTCCGCCGCCATGCCCGACGACGTCGCCACGGCGCCGATTCCGCCCTCCAGGGAGGCGATGCGCTCCTCGAACGCGGCCACGGTGGGGTTGCCGATCCGGGAATAGATGTTGCCGTATTTCTGCAGCGCGAAGAGGTTCGCGGCGTCCTGGGTGTCCTTGAACACGAAGGAGGTGGTCTGGTAGATCGGCACGGCGCGGGCGCCGTGCGCGGCGTCGGGGGTGCCGCCGGCGTGCAGCGCACGGGTGCGGAATCCGAACTTGCGGTCAGCCATTACGCGTTCACCAGCTTGCTGGTAGTGCCGGCGTTTGCCGCCGGGGTCCGGGACAGGTCCAGTTCGGTGCCGTTCTTCCGGGCGAGGTCGGCCTCGAGTTCGCGGACGATGGGCAGGATGTCCTGGCCGAACGCGGCGACTTCCTCCTGGAAGTGCAGGTAGCCGGTCAGGAACAGGTTCACGCCGATCTTCTTGTACGCCACGATCCGCTCGGCGATCTGCTCCGGGGTGCCGATCAGCTGCGTCTTGAAGCCGTCGTTGTACTGGACCAGGTCCTCGAAGCTCGAGTCGGCCCACATGCCCTTGCCGTCCTTGGTGGACGCCCCGGCTTCCTGGACGGCGGCGCGGAACCCCTCCACGGCGGGCTTGTGCGCCTTCTCGACGATCTCGCGGAGGGTGTCGCGGGCTTCTTTCTCGGAATCCCGGGCGATCACGAAGCCGTTCAGGCCAAACTTGGGGGAGGGGAGGGCACCTTCCGGGCCGCGACCGGCGGCACCTGACGCCGCCACCACACCGGCGATGTTCTCCTTGAACCCGTCGAGGTCCTTGCCGTTGGAGAAGTACCAGTCAGCCACCCGTCCGGCGGTGGCCTGCGCGGCCGTGGAGTTGCCGCCGAAGAAGATCTCCGGGTGCGCCCGGCCCGGCACGTCCACCGGTGCCGGGTTCAGGGTGAAGTCGGTGATGTTGTAGTACTTGCCGGACTGGCTGTAGTCCTGCTCGGTCCAGAGCCCGCGGAGGACCTTGATGAATTCCTCGGTGCGGACGTAGCGCTCGTCGTGTTCGAGCCATTCGAGGCCGAAGTTGGTGAATTCGTCCTTGAGCCAGCCGGAGACGATGTTTACGGCGGCGCGGCCGTTGGAGATGTGGTCCGCGGTGATGATGTACTTCGCCAGCACGCCGGGGTGCCACATGCCCGGATGGACGGCGGAGATCACCTTGAGGCGCTCGGTGGCGGCCAGCAGCGCCAGGCTGAACGAGGTGGCCTCGTGCTGCTTGTCCGCGCCGTAGGAGGCGGCGTACCGGGTCTGGGTCAGGGCGTATTCGAAGCCGGAGTTCTCCGCGATCCTGGCCAGCTTCTTGTTGTATTCGAAGTCCCAGCCGGTGCGCTGTTCGATGGTGGACACCACCAGGCCGCCGGAGACGTTGGGGACCCAGTAGGCGAACTTGAGCGGTTCGGAAAGACGGGCGACGTTGCTGATCTCAGTCATGGGTGTTCCTTTACTTCCGGGTGGGGCTTGCTGTTGCCAGGAATTCCGCGGCGCGGTCGCGCAGCACATCCTGGATGCCCGCGATGGATGGTTCGTTCTGCAGCGAGGTGGTGTCGCCGAGCGTTGTGCCTTCGAACAGCTGGGTCAGCAGCCGGCGCATGATCTTGCCGCTGCGGGTTTTCGGCACGTCGGGAACGACGACGACGTCCCGCGGCTTGGCGATCGGCCCGATCTGCTTCGCGACGTGCGCCTTCAGCGCACCCTGGATGTCGGGGGTGGCCGCCGAATCCTTCAGCACCACGAACGCGACGATCGCGTGGCCGGTCTTCGGGTCCGCGACCGGGCAGACGCCGGCCTCCACCACGTCCGGGTGGGTGACGAGCGCCGATTCGACCTCGATGGTGGAGAGCAGGTGTCCGGAGACGTTGAGGGTGTCGTCCACCCGCCCGAGGATCCAGATGTCGCCGTCGTCGTCATACTTGGCGCCGTCACCGGCGAGGAACCAGCCCTGCTCGGCGTATTGGCGCCAGTACGAATCGAAGTAGCGGCGCGGGTTGCCCCAGACCGTCCGGGCGATCGCCGGGCCGGGGGAGTCCACCACGATGAAACCCTGGACGCCGGGCGGCACCGTATTGCCGGCGTCGTCCACGATGCGCGTGCTGACGCCGGGCAGCGGGCGGGCCGCGCAGCCGGGCTTGAACGCGGCGTCCGTCGGTGCCGGGGAGAGGATGGTGGCGCCGGTTTCGGACTGCCACCACGTGTCCACCACGGGGGCGGTGCCGGCGCCGATATTGGTCCGGAACCAGCGCCAGGCCTCGGGGTTGATGGCCTCGCCCACCGTGCCGAGGAGACGGATGGAGGAGAGGTCGTACGTGTCCGGGACGCCGTCCGGGAACCAGCCCATGAGGGAGCGGACCAGGGTGGGCGCGGTGTAATACTGCGTGACCCCGTACCGTTCGATGATCTCAAAGTGCCGGCCCGGGTGCGGGGTGTTGGGCGTGCCCTCGAAGATGACCTGCGTGGCGCCGTTGGAGAGCGGGCCGTAGAGCTCGTAGGTGTGCGCGGTGACCCAGGCGAGGTCGGCCGTGCACCAGTGCACGTCCTTCTCCCGCAGCGCAGGGTCGGGGTTGCTGAACAGGTGCTCGAAGCTCCATGACGCCTGTGTGAGGTACCCGCCGGAGGTGTGGACCAGGCCCTTGGGCTTGCCGGTGGTGCCGGAGGTGTACATGATGAACAGCGGCGTCTCGGCGTCGAACGCCTCGGCTTCGTGAGTCTCGGAGGCCCGCCCGACGGCGTCGTGCCACCACACGTCGCGGCCGGCGGTCATCGGGACGGTGTCCAGCTCGTCCGCGGGAGTGGTCCGGTTGACCACCAGGACGTGTTCGATGGCGTTGTCGCCGGCGACGGCGGCGTCCGCGTTGTCCTTGACCGGCACGGCGGTGCCGCGGCGGAACTGGCCGTCGGTGGTGACCAGGAGCTTGGCGCCGGTGTCCTCCACCCGGAACTTCAGGGCCTCGGCGGAGAACCCGCCGAAGACCAGGGAATGGATCGCGCCGATCCGGGCCACTGCGAGGGTGATGATCACGGTTTCGGGGATGACGGGGAGGTAGATGACCACCCGGTCGCCCTTGGTGATACCGAGATCCAGGAGGGCATTGGCGGCTTTGGAAACCTCGCGCTGGAGTTCGGCGTAGGTGACGGCGCGGCGGTCGCCGGGCTCGCCCTCAAAGTGCAGGGCCACCTTGTCTCCACGCCCCGCCGCTACGTGGCGGTCGACGCAGTTGTAGGCGACATTGAGCCTGCCCCCTTCGAACCAGGTGATCTGCGGTCCGGTGCCGGCCACGACGTCGGCAGGGACCCGGCGGTGCGCGGTGTGCCAGGGCTTGGTTTGCTCCGTTGCGCCGCCAGGCAGGTCCGCCCAGTCGAGGCGGAGAGCCTGGGTTTCCCAGAACGCAACCGTCTCTGCCTGGACAGTACCCGCGGTCGCGGCGGCGCCGTGCCGGGGAGGGTGGTCTCCGGAGGTGGTGCTGCGGTGACGCGCCGGCCCGTCGGCGGGGACGCCGTGCACTGCGCCGTCCGTGGGCTCGTTCAGGGACCATCCCGAAGAGCCGCGAGAGGAGCCGGGCGCGTCACGCAGCCCTGCTTCGTTCGCCGTCGCGTCCGAAGTGGTTTGTGGGAATGCCTCGGACGCAGTCCGGGCAAAGGTGGGCAGAGCGGAAGAATTCTCAGGGGTCATTGCTGCACTCCATCGGTCCTGGCAGTAGCACCCCTTGGTTGCTCCGGCGCCCTCGAATATCACCGAAGGAGGGCGGAGCGGTTGCGTGGGAATGGTCGTCTCACGTCACCGGGGGGTTGCTGCGGCGTCATCGATCCAGGTCTCTCGGCCGCTCGGGATGGTCACTACCTACTAGAACTTCAGATGCACGATTCCGCAAAATCGGCGTGCGGGAGCGCCGTAATATTCGTTCACCCGGCATGCGTCCGGCCCAAATCATTCATTTATTCGAGAATTGTCCGGAAAGGTCGCAGGAGTATGGTTGATGCATGGCCCATGTTAACGATCCGGCAGTCATTGACCGCCTCATGCGAACCAAAGGCACGTGGGCGGTGGTCGGCCTCACCACCAACGAATGGCGCTCGGCGTATGAGGTCTCCCTCTATGTCCGGGACCGGATGGGCATGGAAATCATCCCGGTCAACCTGCCCGGCGACGACGTCCACGGCGAGAAGGGGTACCGTTCCCTGACTGACATCCCGGCGGAGAAGCACCCGATCGACGTCGTGGACTGCTTCGTCAACTCCCACAGGGTGGGCGCAGTCATAGACGAGGCCATCGCGGTAGGTGCCAAGGCCGTCTGGCTGCAGCTGGGCGTCTTCGATGACGCCGCGACGGACCGCGCGAAGGCCGCCGGGCTGGACGTCGTCGTGAACGCGTGCCCCGCCCGCGAAGGCTGGCGCGTGGGCATCTGACGGCCCGGGAATGACGATCAACAGATCGGGAAGAGTCGGTTACAAAATGTGACCGGCTTTTTCCGTATCCGGCCTCATGCCGTGTGAGATGGACTCGTAACCATCCCGAGCGGCTGAGAGATCTGGCTCCGTGACGCCGCAGCAACCCCCTCCTTTGAGGACGGTGCTACCGCCAGGACCGATGGAGAACCACTGTGTTCTGAGGCTCCCCGGCTTCGCTCAGCGCTGCCCGGAAGCCAGGACCCAGGGCTTTCCTCGGGCGAGCCCGGAGGAAATCATGAACACGCAGACAGCGGCAGCGCCGCGGCCCCGAGCAGGTGGGGGCCTGTGATCGAGATCCAGAACGTCAGCACGTCATTCGCCTCGGCCGCGGGACCTTTCACGGCCGTCGATGACGTCAGCCTGCACATCAGGCGGGGCACCATCCAGGGCATCATCGGGTTCTCCGGCGCCGGCAAATCCACGCTGCTGCGCAACATCAACCTCCTCGAGCGCCCGACGTCGGGCCGCGTCCTGGTGGACGGCTTGGACCTGGTGACCCTGTCCGACGCCGAGCTGCGGACCAAGCGGCACGACATCGGCATGATTTTCCAGCACTTCAATCTCCTCAACAACCTCACAGCCCAGGAAAATGTGGAGCTGTCCCTGAAGTTCGCCGGCGTGGGGAAGGCGGAACGCCGGCGGCGGGCCGCCGAAACCCTGGAAATCGTGGACCTCGCCGACAAAGCGGGAACGTATCCGGCCAAACTCTCCGGGGGCCAGAAACAGCGGGTGGCGATCGCCCGCGCCCTCGCCACCGGGCCCAAAGTGCTGCTCTGCGACGAGCCGACGTCGGCCGTGGATCCCCGGACGACGTCATCGGTCCTGCAGTACCTGGCCGACGTCAACGCCGAATTCGGCATCACAATCGTGGTGGTCACCCACGAGATGAATGTCATCAAGGCCATCGCGGACAACGTCGCGGTCATGGAAGAAGGCCGGGTCGTGGAGCAGTTCGACCTCGCCGAACTCCAACGCCCCGGCTTCCACCCGGCGACGTCGATCGGCCGCTACCTGGTCTCCGATGAGATCCAGCTGGACCGCTCCGGGAGGGGCACCCACACCACAGCCGCGTCGGAGGGCCTGATCAATGTTTGACCGCATCCTGGAAGTCCTGCCCGAAATCGGCGTCGCCATGGGGCAGACCCTCACCATGCTGCTGGTGGCCATCCCGCTGGCGGTGCTGCTCGGGACACCGCTGGGTGTCCTGCTCTACACCATCGGTCCCAACGGGCTCAAGCACAGGCCAAAGCTGCACCGGGTCCTGGACGGGCTGGTCAACCTGCTCCGCTCGTTCCCGTTCCTGATCCTGCTGATCGCAATCATTCCCGTGACCAGGTTCATTGTCGGCACGACCATCGGCACGGCCGCCGTCATTGTCCCGCTGACCCTCAACGCCATTCCGTATTTCGCCCGCTTCGTGGAACAGAACCTGAGCCAGCTCGGCGGCGGAGTGGTCGAAGCGGCACGGTCCATGGGCGCCAGCCGGTCCCAGATCGTCCGGGACGTCCTGATTGTGGAGGCGAAGCCCGGACTCGTCAGCTCCATCACCATCATGACCGTCAGCTTCATCTCCTACTCGGCGATGGCCGGCCTGGTGGGCGGCGGCGGAATCGGCGACTTCGCCATCCGGTACGGCTATTACCGCTACGAGACACCGCTCATGATCACCGCCATAGTCCTGATGATCCTGCTGGTCACCATCGTTCAGCTGGGCGGATCCTATGTTGCCCGGCGCCTGGACAAGCGCCTCTGAGCGCCGGCAGCACCCTCGTCCCACCTCCCACAGCGGAAAGCACCCCATGACTTCAACACCCAGTACCCGTTTCGACGGACCCCGCCCCCGCCTGCTGATCAGCGCCTTCGTGATGAACACGTCCAGCCACATCATGGGCGGCCAGTGGCGGCGCCCGGAAGCCCAGCAGCACCGGTTCAACGAACTCCAGCTCTGGATCGACCTGGCCCGCCAGCTCGAAGACGCCAAGTTTGACGCGATCTTCTTCGCCGACGTCGTCGGTCTCTACGGCGACTACGACGGCGGGTGGGCATCGCTGCTGAAAAAGGGCCTGCAGGTGCCGTCCAACGACCCCCTCATCCTGCTCTCCGCGCTCGCCACCGGAACGCGGGAGATCGGACTGGCCGCGACGTCGTCGGTGATTCAGAGCCACCCGTTCCAGTTCGCCCGGCAGATGTCCACCCTGGATCACATCAGCGACGGCCGGGTGGCCTGGAACATCGTCACCAGCGTGCTGGAAAACGCGCACCGGAACTTCAACGCCACCGAGCTGACCAGGCATGACGAACGCTACGACTGGGCGGACGAATACGTCGAGGCCGCCTACAAATTGTGGGAAGGATCCTGGGAGGACGACGCGCTGCTCCGGGACAAGGCGACCGGAGTCCACGCGGACCCGGAGAAAGTCAGCAAGATCTACCACCGCGGACCCCGGTACTCGATCGACGGACCCCACCTCGCGGCCCCTTCGCCGCAACGCACCCCGGTGCTTTTCCAGGCCGGGAGCTCCGGCCGCGGCCAGCAGTTCTGCGCCGCCAACGCCGAGGCCACCTTCACCCTCGCGCCGAGCACCGAGGTGGCCGCGAAGTACACCGCGGCCGTCCGGGAACAGGCCGTTGCCGCCGGCCGCCATCCGGATGACGTGAAGTTCCTCCAGGGCATGCACTTCGTGGTGGGCGGCACCGAAGCCGAGGCGCACCGCAAGGCCGATGAGCTCGAGGACAGCCTGGACATTGAGGCCCTGCTGGCCCACGTGGGCGGCGGGTTCGGCGTCGACCTCGGCGGCCTGCCGCTGGACACCCCGCTCGGGGACCTTGAAACGGAAGGCAGCCAGGGACATCTCACGGCCATCCGCGCCTCCGTCCGCGGCGGCAACCCCACCCTCCGCGACATTGCGCTCTACCGCAGCCGGGCCAACCGGGTGGTGGGAACGCCGGACCAGATTGCCGACCGTCTCGAGCAGTGGCAGGACGCCGGAATCGACGGCATCAACATCATCAACCAGACCATCCCCGGCTCCTACACCGACTTCATCGACGGGGTGCTGCCGGAACTGCGCAGCCGCGGCCTCGCCCAGACCGGCTACGCGCCGGGAACCCTGCGCGAGAAGCTCTTCGGCGCCGGGCCGCGGCTCAACGGACGCCACCCCGCCGCGGCCTTCCGGGGAGCCTTCACCGAATTCTCCGCGGCGGCCGAAAACCAGCCCGCCAGCGTTACCGCCCAGTCATAGCTCAGCGCGAACCACCACAAAGGACCAAGACCATGCAGCGTAGAAATTTCCTCAAATATGCCCTCGCCGGCGCCGGTGCGGTCTCCGCCGCGGCACTGACCGGCTGCGGCCTCACCAACCCCGGCGGTGCCGGCGCCAGCGGCGGCAAGACGATCAAGATTATCGTCACCGAGTCCGCCCCGTACCAGGAACCGACCAAGCTGGCCCAGAAGCTGCTCGCGGCCCAGGGCTGGACCCTGGAACCCACGTACGTCACGGACATCATCCAGCCCAACCTGGCCGTGGCCAACGGCGAATTCGACGCCAACTTCTTCCAGCACAACGCCTACCTGAAACAGTTCAACCAGGACAAGGGCCTGGAGAACGTGGGACTGTTCTACGTCTACAGCGCCCCGGGCGGCATCTGGTCTGACAAGTACAAGTCCCTGAACGAGCTCCCGGACGGCGCCAAGATCGGCATTCCCGTGGACCCGGCAAACAACGGCCGTGCCCTGTTCATGCTGCGCGACGCCGGGCTGCTGGAGCTCTCCGACGCCACCGTGATCCACACCTCGCAAAAGAACATCACGGCCAACCCGAAGAAGCTGCAGTTCGTGGAAGTGGACCAGCAGTCCCTCGCCAAGACCCTTCCCGATGTCGACGCCGGCTTCCTGGTCGCCCGGATGGCCGCCGATGCCGGGCACAGCAAGGACGACGCACTGGCCTTCGAAACGGATGCGGACCAGGTCCCGTTCCGGATCGTGGTTGCCGGGCGGAAGGATTTTGCCGGGTCGGAGAAGGCCGCGGCCCTCAAGGCCGCCTTCCAGTCCCCGGAGGTCAAAGCCTGGTTTGCCAGCTACCAGAAGGGCATCCTGCCCACCCCCTGGGACCAGGACCCCGCCCCCGACGCCGCCAAGCTCTAGCCCGGCCACCAGCAACCAAGGGAACGCATGTCCTACGCAGCAGAGACCACAGCCCCCGCAGCACACTCAGCACCACCAGCACCGTCGGCCGAAGCCGCCTACGAGAGGTTGGCGCGGCGTTTCCGGCCCGTGTTTGCCCGGATCGCGGAGGGCGCGCTGGCCCGCGAACAGGACCGGGTCCTGCCCTTCGAACAGGTCCGCTGGCTGAACGAGGAAGGCTTCGGCCGGCTGCGGGTGCCCACGGAACACGGCGGCGACGGCATCGGCTTCGAGCCCTTCTTCCGGCTGCTCATCGAACTCGCCGAGGCGGATTCCTCCGTGGCCCACCTCTACCGCTCGCACTTCGCGTTCGTGGAAACCGTCGGCCTGGAATCCGAGGACTTCCGCAACCGCTGGTACCCGAAAGTGGTGGCCGGCGAGATCTTTGGAAACGCCGCCACGGAGAAATCCGGCAATGTCCTCGGCACCACCGGAACCAAGCTGACGCGCCAAGCCGGGGACTGGCTCCTGAACGGCAGGAAGTACTACACCACCGGCACCATCTTCGCCGAGTGGATTGCCGTCATGGCCACCACCGAAGGCGTGGAGGGCCGCCAGTACGCCGTGGTCAGCACCACCCAGCCCGGAGTGGAAATAATCGACGACTGGGACGGGTTCGGCCAGCAACTGACCGGCACCGGCACCACGATTTTCCGGGACGCCGTGGTGCCGGACACCAACATCATCCGGCGTTCGGAATCCACCACGCACGAGCCGGCCTTCTTCCAGCTGGTCCTGCTCGCCGTCCTGGCGGGCATCGGCCGGGCGGCGCTGGCCGACGCGAGGGCGCTGGTCCGCGACCGCAAGCGCACCTTCAACACCGGCTCCGGCAAACTGTTCCGCCACGACCCGCTGATCCTGCAGCTCGTCGGCCAGCTCTCGGCCAAGGTCTTCGCGGCGGAATCCGTGGTGCTGGCCGCCGCCCGGGAGCTCGACGCCGGCGCGGACCAGAACCTGGACCTCACCCCGGAACAACGCTACGTCCGCGGCGAGATCGCGGTGGAAAAGGCGCAGCTGCTGGTGCCCGAACTCGTCCAGTCCGCGGCCCAGCAGCTCTTCGACGCCACCGGGGCATCCGCCACGTCGAAGTCGAAATCGCTGGACCGGCACTGGCGCAACGCCCGGACCGTTTCCACCCACAACCCCGCCGTGTTCAAGGCCCGCACCGTGGGCGACTACGAAGTCAACGGCACCGCTCCCGAAGGGCTGCACAGCATCGGCGACGCCCGCACCGCCGCGCAGGCAGGGTGAGGCAGGCCGCAGCCGGATAGCCCGCGCGGCCGGGCAGGCCGCAGCCGGATAGGCTCGTGCCATGGACGTTGCCACCCTCCGCGAGATCTGCCTGAGCTTCCCCGGTGCGTTTGAGGACTTTCCCTTCGGGCCGGAGACATCGGTCTTCAAGGTGCGGGCACGGATAGCCGGCGGCACGAGGCAGGACGCCAAGATGTTCGCGGCGTCGGCCATGGACCCGGCCGACTGGTCCGTCAGCCTCAAATGCGAGCCGGCCCTGGCCGAACAGCTGCGGGCCATCCATCCGGAAATCACCGGCGCCTGGCATATGAACAAAACGCACTGGAACGGGGTCCGGCTGGACGGATCGTTGCCGGACGACATGATCCGGGACATGGTGGAGGATTCGTACGACCTGGTGGTCGCCTCGTTCAGCCGGAAGCAGCGGGAACAGCTGGGCTGGGCGGGACTCGCCAGGGGCGAGGACACATGAGCGGTGATCCCGGTGCCGGCGCGCGGGACGGGCTGAACTATCCGCGCATTGGCTCCACTGAGCACGGCCAGGCGCCGGCGGGCTTTCCCTGCCTGGTGTCCCGGGCATACCTCGGCGACGGCCCGGCTTTGTACCGGAGGGTGGCGCAGGGGATTCTGACCTGGCAGCTGCAGAAACGCTCCGGGCTGCGCGTCCACACCGACTCCGACGCCGTCGCGCCCGGCGCGCGCGTGGTGAGCGGATACGGCGTCGGACCCTTCCGGATCAACGCGCCCTGCGAGGTGGTGTGGGTACGCCGGCCCGTGCCCGGCGACGGGCCGCAACGAGCCGGGTTCGGGTACGGCACACTGCCCGGTCATCCCGTGCGGGGCGAGGAGGCCTTCGAAGTGGAGATCGACGCCGCCGGGCGGGTGTTCCTGAAAATCACGGCCTTCAGCCGGCCGTCCAACTGGTTCTACGCGACCGGCCGCGCCCTCACGGGACGGGCACAACGGCATGTCACTTCCCGCTACATTGGGAGTGCACACGAACTGGCCGCAGGTGAAAGCTGATCAGGAGCCGAAGGATGCTGGAACAGAAAACCCTTGACCAATTGTGGAACTTCGACGACCCCGCCGGGTCCGAAGCCCGGTTCCGGGCGGCGGCCGCAGATGAACGCTACGACGCCGACGAACGTGCCGAGCTCACCACGCAGCTGGGACGGGCCATCGGGCTACAGGGCCGCTACGAGGAAGCCGACGCCCTGCTGGATGCGGTCGATGCCGACGAGCCCACCGTGGCCGTCAGGGTGCTGCTGGAACGCGGCCGGGTGCTCAATTCCAGCGGCCACCCCGAGATGGCCGTGCCGCTGTTTGAACAGGCGGCCGAACTTGCTGACTACCTGGTCGAGGAATTCCTGGCCGTTGACGCGCTGCACATGCTCGCCATCGCCGACTCCGCCCACGCCGAGACCTGGACCAGAAGCGCGCTGGAGTACGCCTCCACGGTCCACGATGAGCGGACCAAACGGTGGGTGGTTTCGCTGCACAACAACGTCGGCTGGACGCTGCATGACGCCGGCCGGTGCACCGAGGCGATGGTGGAGTTCCAGCTCGCCGAACAGTGGGCCGACCGGATCGGCACGCCGCGGCAGCAGGAACTGGCCCGCGAGGCCATCAAGGCCTGTTGACGCGGCAAATGCCATGTGGCCCGGCGTTGTCATTCTGGAAGAATGGAACCTCCGGAAAACCAATGAAAGGCTTCAACAAATGATCTTCATCGTCGTCAAATTCAAGGTCAAGCCGGATTGGTCGGAGCGCTGGCTGGGACTCGTGAACGATTTCACCCAGGCCACCCGCCAGGAGCCCGGCAACCTGTGGTTCGACTGGTCCCGCAGTGTGGAGGACCCCAACGAATTCGTCCTGGTTGAGGCCTTCAAGGATGACGCCGCCGGGGCCCACGTGAACAGCGCCCACTTCAAGCAGGCCATGGCGGACATGCCTCAGGCCCTGGCCGAGACGCCCAGGATCATCAGCCGGCAGCTCGACGGCGACGGCTGGGACCGGATGGGCGAGCTCACCATCTAACCCCGTCTCACCCCGTCTCACCCCGTCGATTGCTCCGTAACGGCCCTTTTGAGGCCTCAAAAAGGCCGTTACGGAGCAACCGACGGCAGGGTTCCCTGGCCGAGCTTGCGAGGCGAGGGGGCCGGTGGCGAGCAATGGATAGGCTTATGACATGTGGATCGGCTGGATTGAGTTCGACATCCTTCTGGGCGACGTTCACAGCCTGAAGGAGAAGCGCTCTGTGGTGCGCCCGCTCCTGGCGGAGCTGAAGCGCCGCTTTGATGTCTCCGTGGCCGAGGTCGGCGATCATGAGCAGCACCGGCGCACGCAGTTGGGCGCCGGCCTGGTGGCAGCAGACCGGGCACACGTCGTGGAGGTGCTGACCGGCGTCGAACGCTTCGTGGCGGCCCGGCCCGAACTCGAACTCCTCAGCGCACGGCAACGGGAGCTCCGCAGCGACGACTGACCCCGCGGATTGCTCCGCCAACCCCCGTCGATTGCTCCGTAGTCGCCCTTTTGAGGCTCCATAACGGCACTTATGGAGCAGTCGATGGGCGTTGTGGATAACTTCTGCAGCGTCGACGCCGAACTGGTCTGATGAAGCCATGAAGACCGCGCGTCCGCTGCCGGACGATTTCCAGCGACGACCCTTTACCGTCGTCGAAGCGGCAGCGGCTGGTGTGTCACTAAAAAGGCTCCGCCACCAGTCCCTGGCCGCGCTGGGCCGGGGAATCCGTGTGCAAAGCCCGACGCCGGGGCTTCCCTTGTGCGTGCGAGTGCGGCCTTTCATTGAGGTCAATGAGCGATGCGCCGCGTCGCACCTCACCGCGGCGGAGCTTGGTTCGCTTCCGGTGCGGCAGCAGAAGGAGGCACCACCGATGTACCACGTGATCAGGCCCGAGGGCGCGGCCCATCTCAACCGGCCACACGTCATCGTCCACCGCATGAAGCTCTACGACGACGAAATCACGCTGCTGGACGGGATCCCCATCACCACCCCGGAGCGGACCTGGCTGGATCTAGCCGAAATGTTGACCGTAGACCAACTCGTTGTGGCCGGCGACAGCTGCGTTCGGATGCCCAGACCTGAGCTCGAGGGCAGGGAGGCGCCGCTCTGCAGCCTTCAGGACTTGCAGCGGATGATCGACCGCCACAAGGGAAAACGCGGAATCCGCAAGGCGAAGGAAGCCATCGCCCTCATTCGCGTGGGCTCCGATTCGCCGCAGGAGTCGTTGCTGAGGCTGGCCATAGTCCGGGCCGGCCTTCCGGAACCAGAGCTGAACGTGCCGATCATCGACGATGCAGGAACCCGGCACCACGAACCCGACCTGTCCTATCGGAAATACAGAATCGGCGCCGAGTACGAGGGCGAACTCCACGGTGAGGAGGGCCAGATCGTCCGGGACATCGCCCGTTCGGAGAAGTACACGGACCTCGGTTGGACCGAGGTCCGGATCTCCAAGCGGCATATGCACGATGATGCCAAGGCCGCGGTGGCCAAGGTCCGTGCCGCACTCCTGCAGGCGGGCTGGCGGCCCGGCCGTTAACGAACGATTGCTCCGCAACTGCCGTTTTGAGGGTTCAAAAGGGCAGCTGCAGAGCAATCGATGGAACTAGGGTGGCGGTGGGTGGGCCCACGCCGCCAGGGTTCCCTGGCCGAGCTTGCGAGGCTAGGGTGGCGGTGGGGACTAGCCGAAGTACTTCGGCAGGGTCGCCTCGTGGGCTTCGCGGAGCGCGTCGAGGCTCATGGTCTCGACGCCGTTGATCTCCAGCGTGCCGCCCTCGGCGTCCACCACACCGATCCGGACGTGCGCGAAGCCGCGGGCGGTGCACATGTCCGTGAAGCGGATTTCCTCCGAGCGGGGCACAGCGACGACGGCGCGGCCCTGGGTTTCGGAGAACAGCGCCGTGAACAGGTCCACGCCGTCGCGGTCCAGGACGTCCTGCAGGGCGATCCGGGCGCCCACGCCGTAGCGCAGGGACGACTCCACGAGGGCCGCGGCGAGGCCGCCTTCGGAGAGGTCGTGGGCGGAATCCACCATGCCGTCGCGGGAGGCGTTGATCAGGATCTGGCCCAGTTCGCGCTCGGCGTCGAGGTCAACCTTCGGCGGCAGGCCGCCCAGGTGTCCGCGCATGTTCGACCATTCCGAACCGTCCAGCTCTGCCGCCGTCGTGCCCAGCAGGTAGATGGCCTGGCCGTCTTCCTTCCAGCCCGACGGCGTGCGGCGGGCGACGTCGTCGAACTTGCCCAGCACAGCCACCACGGGGGAGGGGTGGATGGGGGTGGTCCCGGTCTGGTTGTACAGCGAGACGTTGCCGCCGGTGACCGGGATGCCGAGGACCATGCAGGCGTCGGACAGGCCGCGGATGGCTTCGGCCAGCTGCCACATGACGTCGGGGTCCTCGGGGGAGCCGAAGTTCAGGCAGTCGCTGACGGCCATCGGCACGGCGCCTGAGGTGGCGACGTTGCGGTAGGCCTCGGCCAGGGCCAGCTGAGCGCCGTGGTACGGGTCCAGGTAGGTGTAGCGGCCGTTGGCGTCGGTGGCCAGGGCCACGCCCAGGCCGGTTTCCTCGTCCACCCGGACCACGCCGGCGTCGTCCGGGAACGCCATGGCGGTGTTGCCGCCGACGTAGCGGTCGTACTGCTTGGTGATCCAGGACTTGTCGCACATGTTCGGGGAGGCGACGAGTTCGGTGATGGCGGCGGCCAGGTCCGCCGGGGCGGAGGGACGGCCAGCGTCCTGCACGGACCCGGTGAAGGAGTCGGCCTGGACGGCGTCCTGCCATTCGGGGCGGGCATAGGGTCGGTCGTAGACCGGGCCGTCGTGGGCCACGGTGCGCGGGTCGACGTCGACAATGACCTCGCCTTCCCACGTGATGATGAGGCGGCCGGTGTCGGTCACCTCGCCCAGCCAGGAGTACTCCACCGCCCACTTGTCCATGACCGCTTCAAACGCGGCGATGTTCTCGGGGGTAACCACGGCCATCATGCGTTCCTGCGACTCGGACATCAGGATTTCGCCCGGGGTCAGGGTGGGGTCGCGGAGCAGGACGGAGGTCAGCTCGACTTCCATGCCGCCGTCGCCGTTGGAGGCGAGCTCGGAGGTGGCGCAGGAAATGCCGGCGGCGCCGAGGTCCTGGATGCCCTCCACCAGGGATCCCTTGAACAGCTCCAGGCAGCAYTCGATCAGGACCTTCTCGGCGAACGGGTCGCCCACCTGGACSGCRGGGCGCTTGGACGGCTTGGTGTCATCGAAGGACTCCGAGGCCAGCACGGAGGCGCCGCCGATGCCGTCGCCGCCGGTGCGSGCACCGAACAGCACCACCTTGTTGCCCTTGCCGGAGGCGTTGGCGAGGCGGATGTCCTCGTGGCGCATCACGCCGACCGCCAGCGCGTTCACCAGCGGGTTGCCCTGGTAGACGGAGTCGAAGACCATTTCGCCGCCGATGTTGGGCAGGCCCAGCGAGTTGCCGTAGCCGCCGATCCCTGCCACGGCGCCGTGCATGACGCGGGCGGTGTCCGGGTGGTCAATGGCGCCGAAGCGCAGCGGATCCATCACCGCTACCGGGCGGGCGCCCATGGAGATGATGTCGCGGACAATGCCGCCGATGCCGGTTGCGGCGCCCTGGTAGGGCTCCACGAACGACGGCGAGTTGTGGGACTCGATCTTGAACGTCACGGCCCAGCCGTCGCCCAGGTTGGTGACACCGGCGTTTTCGCCGATACCCACGAGCATGTCCTTCTTCATTTCCTCGGTCACCTTGTCGCCGAACTGGCGCAGGTGGTTCTTCGAGGACTTGTAGGAGCAGTGTTCGCTCCACATCACCGAGTACATGGCGAGTTCCGCGCCGGTGGGGCGGCGGCCCAGGACCTTGACGACCTCGTCGAACTCGTTCTGCTTCAGGCCCAGTTCGGCCCAGGGGAGTTCGGTGTCCGGGGTCTTGGCCGCGTTCTCGACGGTGTCGATGTTGAACTTCCGGGCGGTCTCCGCGGGTGCCGCTACTGCGGGTGTCTCCGTCATTTGTTGTCTCCCACGATCTTGTTCAGGACAGAGGTGAAGAACCCGAGGCCCTCGGTGCCGGAGCCGAGCTCGGGACCGAAGCCGGCCTCCACGGCGTGCTCGGGGTGCGGCATGAGGCCCACCACGTTGCCCGCGGCGTTGGAAATGCCGGCGATGTCGCGGCGGGAGCCGTTCGGGTTGAAGCCGACGTAACGGAACACAACGCGGCCTTCGGCCTCGAGCGCGTCCAGGGTCTTCTCGTCGGCGATGTACTGGCCGTCCTGGTTCTTCAGCGGCACGGTGATTTCCTGGCCGGCGGCGTAGTCCCCGGTCCAGGCGGTGGTGTTGTTCTCCACGCGCAGGACCTGGTCGCGGCACATGAACTTCAGGTGGTCGTTCTTGATCATGGAGCCGGGCAGCAGGTGCGACTCGGTCAGGATCTGGAAGCCGTTGCAGATGCCCAGCACGGGCAGCTTGGCCTCGGAATTGGCGGCGTCGATGATCTTGGACATCAGCGGCGCGAAACGGGCGATCGCGCCGGCGCGGAGGTAATCGCCGTACGAGAACCCGCCGGGAATCACGACGGCGTCAACGTCACCCAAGGTGGTGCCGGCGTGCCAGAGCTCCACCGGGGTGGCGCCGGCCAGACGGACCGCACGGGCGGCGTCGCGGTCGTCGAGGGTGCCGGGGAAGGTGACGACGCCGATCCTCGCACCAGCGAGCCTGGGGTTGGCGGCGACGGCGACGGCCTCGCCGATCAGGGGGAGTTCAGTCATCTCAGGCCTCAACGACCTCGACGTTGACGACGTCCTCGATGACCGGGTTGGACAGCAGGGTCTCCGCGGCGTCGCGGGCCTGGGCCAGGATCTCCTCGGTCACCTCGCCGTCGACCGTGAGTTCAAAGCGCTTGCCCTGGCGGACAGAGCTGAAAGCGGTGAAGCCCAGCCGGGGCAGAGCACCGACGATGGCCTTCCCCTGCGGGTCCAGAATCTCGGGCTTGGGCATGACGTCGACAACGATCCGGGGCATCCGGCAACTCCTGTGCGTGAGCGTTGGGTAAGGGCGCAGCGGAGTGGTGCCGTCTCACGCCGATCCGCTGTGTGTTGGACTGCCTGGTGAATGCAGCGTGAAAGGGCGCTCCGCGAGCTTGCATGCCCATTCTACCGGCCACCGCGCGTCCGGCCGTATTCACAGCCGGGAGTGTGAACGCGGCCTCCCCGGCGGGTCCTTGAGCTGGAGAAATGGCGTCGCGGGGGCGGCTGCGCCCTATGGCCGGGGCTGCCGCGGGTCAGTAGGATGTGCGCATGGCTGAGAAACCGAAATCCGTGGTGTTGTCTGTTGTGGCCGTCGCAGTGTTCGCCGGGCTGGGCCGGATGGTCCTGCAGAAGATCAAGGCCGACCGCGCGGCGAAGGCGACCAAGGTGGCC
The DNA here is from genome assembly GCF_056406825.1 of Arthrobacter sp. P1_A5. Lineage (NCBI taxonomy): Bacteria > Bacillati > Actinomycetota > Actinomycetes > Micrococcales > Micrococcaceae > Arthrobacter > Arthrobacter sp. P1_A5. Next base: position 19,264 of record NZ_JBFTZL010000039.1, read on the forward strand.
GGGCCCCTGGATGAGAAGACCCGCGCATGGATCAGCGACGTGGTCCGGACTCCGCGAAAGTAGGCCGCCAGTAAGCCAGTGTTGGGCCCGCGGTGGGCCCGCGGACCATGACGGGCCGGGTCCCCCCGCGCTGAGGTACCGCAGGGGTGCGGCCGCGCGGGCCGGAAGTACCAATTGACGCAGTTCAGCGACGTCCCCATCGCGTCGTGTCGTATTGCGTGACAAATTTTAAATACCCCTCAGTGACCTATGTCATATCTCGCTCTCAGTCTGTACTGTATGAATCGGCTGGTATCCGTGGGGGCTGGCCGGGCGACCGCCCGGTGAGTTCCCGCCAGTCCGTTGGGCCCGGCCTTGAAGCCGGGCCGTTCCTTTACGAAAGGTTCGAACACTCGTGACATCACCAGGAAAGAGCTTCCTTCGAAGCGGGGGACTCCGGAGGGCCGCGGCACTGACCCTGGGCTTGCCGGTTCTTCTGTCCAGCATCGCGATCGCCCCCGCCAATGCGGCCCCGGGGCAAGGCCTGGCCGTAGCCGGCGTCGCACAGAAGAATGTTGATCCGAATAACTACAAGGACGGCCGCTACATCGTTGTCCTGACCGAGAAAGCGGCAGCCACGTATGACGGCGGGACGGCCGGCATGCCGGCCACCAAGCCTGCGCCCGGCAAGAAGCTGGATGCCAACAAAGCTGAAGTGAAGAAGTACCAGGCACACCTGCAGCAGAAGCAGGCCCAGGTGGCCGGCAAGCAGGGCGTCAAGATCAATCGGCAGTTCACCGCCGCCCTCAACGGATTCAGCGCACACCTCACCGCGGATCAGGCCATCAAACTGGCCAAGGACCCCGGCGTGCTGACGGTTGCCCCTGACACGGAAAACGCTCCGGACTACTCCAGCACCGATTTCCTGAAGCTCAGCGGGGCCAACGGAACCTGGAACACGAAGTTCGGCGGCCAGAACGGCGCCGGCAAGGGCGTCGTCGTCGGCGTCATCGACACCGGATACACCCCGTCCAGTGCGTTTTTCGCCGGGGAAGAGGTCAAGCCCCTCGTCGGCCAGCCTGTCGTCGGTGTGCCGTACAGGACGGCGGACGGCAAGATCGCAATGCTCAAGTCCGACGGCGACACTTTTATCGGTGAGTGCCAGAAGGGCCAGGACTTCGACGGTTCTGCCTGTAACTCCAAGGTCCTGAGCGCTCACTACTTCGCCGAGGACTTCCTGCAGTTCGTGCCCCCGGCCGAGCGTGCTCCGGAAGAACTGCTGTCCCCGGTCGATGTCGCCAGCCACGGCACCCACACGGCCAGCACCTCGGCGGGCAACGCCAACGTCGAGACCTTCGTCGACGGGCGCAGCTTCGGCCTGACCAGCGGCATCGCGCCGGCCGCCAAGCTCTCCGTTTACAAGGTCTGCTGGGAAGACACCGACCCCAACACGGGCGGCTGCTACAGCTCCTCGTCCGTTGCCGCCGTCGAACAGGCCATCAAGGACGGCGTCGACGTACTGAACTACTCGATCTCCGGTTCTGCGACTTCAGTTATCGACCCGGTCTCGATTGCCTTCCTGAACGCTGCCTCCGCAGGCATCTTCGTCGCAGCATCGGCCGGAAACTCCGGTCCGACGGCGAGCACCGTCAACCACGGCGGCCCCTGGGTCACCACGGTTGCGGCCAGCAGCTTCTCCCAGGAGCTTCAGGGCACTGTTGAATTCGCAGACGGAACCAAGTTCCGCGGCGCCAGCATCATGAACAAGGAAGTCAAGGACGCCGGCGTGGTGCTGGCTGCCAACGCTGCCGCGGCGACCCCGCCGTCGAACCCCGCACTGTGCGGGCCCGGCACCCTGGACCCGGCGAAGGTCGCCGGCAAGGTCGTCGTCTGCGACCGCGGCGTTGTCGACCGCGTCGCCAAGAGCGCCGAGGTTGCCCGTGGTGGCGGCGTCGGCATGATCCTGGTGAACCTGAGCAATTCCTCGCTGGACACCGATCAGCACGCCGTCCCGACCGTCCACGTGAACCCGCCGGCCACCGCGGCCATCAAGGCCAAGGTAACCGCCGCCCCGGACATCAAGGTGTCCCTTGTTAACAAGGACACGACCGGACTGCCGCTGGAGGCGCAGCCGCAGATTGCCGGCTTCTCCTCCCGGGGCCCGCTGCTGGCCACCGACTCGGACCTGCTGAAGCCGGACGTCACTGCGCCGGGTGTTGCAGTCCTGGCCGGTGTGTCGCCGATTGGCGCTGACGGTGCAAAGTTCGGATTCCTGTCCGGCACCTCCATGGCGGCACCGCACGTTGCCGGTTTCGGCGCGTTGCTCCTGGGCAAGAACCCGAACTGGTCCCCTGCAATGGTCAAGTCCGCCATGATGACCACGGCAGGCAATGTGGTGAACGCCGACGGCTCCAAGAACACCGATGTCCTCGCCACCGGTGCCGGCCAGGTGGATCCGGCACGCATGGTCGATCCGGGTCTTGCCTACGACGCCAACGAAGAGGACTACTGGAAATTCATACAGGGTACGGGAATCAACCTAGGCCTGCCGTCCAGCATCCTGCCGCGGGACATGAACGTCCCGTCCTTCTCGCTGGGCAACCTCACCGGCAAGATCACCGTGACCCGGACCCTGACCGCTCTGACTCCGGGCGTCTACAAAGTCAAAGCCAATGTGCCCGGAATTCAGGTCAATGTGGCTCCGGCGGCCCTGAACTTCAAGGCCGCTGGCGAGAAGAAGACCGTCAAGGTCAGCTTTGAGAACAAGAGCGCTGCCCTGGGCAAGTTCGCCATGGGCTCACTGAGCTGGGAGGGTGCAGGCAAGACCGTCACCTCGCCGATCGCAGTCCGGCCGCAGTCTGTCGTCGCCGCGAAGGATGTCTTCCTTAGCACCGAATCCGGCACGGGCTCGGGCGACATCAGCGTTGTGTCGGGCACCAACTCGCCCGTCAACATGACGCTGGACGGCCTGTCCAAGGCGGATTCTTCTGCCGTGGAACTGGTTCCCGGCCCGTTCGCGGGCCGTGCCGATGCCTCGACGTTCGTCAAGACTGTGAACGTCCCGGCGGGTGCTCCGCTGGCCAAGTTCTCGGTCATCTCCTCTGACCCGGCCTCGGACTTCGACATGTGGGTGGTCACGCCACAGGGCGTCGAGCAGGTGGCGACGTCGTCGTCCAGCGAGACGCTCTCGATTGCTGATCCCGTTGCAGGCTCGTACACGATCTACGCGAACCTGTACTCCAGCCCGGGCGGCAAGGCCACGAAGGCAAGCGTTGATGCCGCGGTTCTCGGTGCCAACGAGAACAATGCGACCATCACGCCGAACCCTCTGGTGCTGCCGAACGGTGAAACAGGCAAGATCACGCTGAACTGGACCGGCCTGAAGCCCGGCTCCTACATTGGACGGATCACCTTTGCCGGTGCCAGCGAGCCGACGTTCGTCACCGTCGTCGTGAACGCTGCAGGAGCTGCCTCGGTGGCGCCGACCTCGGAAGGCGCGGCCGCGCAGTCCAAGTTCCAGCACCCGGAGCTTGAGCGCCCCAACAACGCCATCTAGGCGCGGCTCAACCCGATAGCAGAGGCAATGGCCGGCGGTTCGCACCGCCGGCCATTGCTGTCTCGTGACGCCTGCGAGGTTCCGCGTGGCTCAGATTGCGCCGGTGGAGCCTGCAACCCCGCCCAGCAGCGGCGCCATGGCACGCCAGCGGGCGATCTCGCAGCCATCGGTGCGGCTGAACGTGCTGTGGACTTCCCGGCCCAGGAACCAGCCGGTCACCACGGCGACCTGCGGACCCCCGTACTGCTGCGTGCACATCTTCGGCGGTCCCGGCTTGGGAAAGAAGATGTCCTCGCCGTGCTGCGTAACCGCCGCGAGGGCGGCCGCCGAATCCGGCAGCGTGGACGCGGGGGCGACGCTGCCGCCGTCGGCCGCCAGGCGGAAGGTGTACTCCAGCGCTTCCGGGGCCTCCGTCAGCCGGACGGTGAGATCGATGTCGTGGTGGCTGTGACGCTCGTGAGTGGCGGTCATTGCTGTCCTTCCGTGCGTTCGGGGGCAGGGCCGGAACCAATCGACTGGAACAGGGGAGCGAGCTCCTGCAACAGCCGCTGCCGCAGTACTTGTGATTCGGCTGAAAAAGCCCGCTGGTGCTCAACATACGCCGCTTTGCCCTCGGGCGTTTCGATCCTGATGGCGGGATAACCCCACTCTTGCAAGTCGTACGGCGACGCCCGCATGTCCATGGCCCGGATCCGCCACGATAGTTCGAAACAGTCCATGACGAGCTCGCTGGGTAGCAACGGGGACAGCTTGTAGGCCCACTTGTAAAGGTCCATGTTGGCGTGCAGGCAACCCGGCTGCTCCATGGCGCGCTGGTTCTCCCGGCTGGGAACCATACTGTTCAGCGGAACGGCGTCCGGGGTGTAGAAGCGGAAGGCGTCGAAGTGCGAGCACCGGATCCGGTTCTCCTCCACCACCTCGTCGGTGCGCCCGGACCCGAGCCGCAGCTGCAGGTACTCGTGCCGGAGATCGAACTTGTCCTGCCGGTAGACCATTGCCCACTCGTGCAGCCCGAAGCAGCCGAACTGGGCCGGCCGCGCGGCAGTCCCGGCCAGGATGATCCCTGCGAACTGCAGTGCCTCCCGGCGCTCCCTCAGGAAGGCGTCGGCGTCGACCGTCACAGCCGGCGACTCCGCCGGCAGCCCGGCGGCCGCGAGTTCTGCGGCGTCGGCCGCGCGGTAATACTTCCACCCGGTCCGCGCCTCAGCCTCGGGGCCGGAGAGCACGACGCCGGCGCCCGGGTGCCAGCGCAGCAGCTGTCCGGGCTTCTGGGTGTAGTAGGTGAAGAGGAAGTCCTCCACCGGGTGCTTCCGGCCGGCGGAGCGCCGCTCAAGGTAGGGGTCCGCGTAGCGGCGGACACGTTGGACGTGGGCCGCCTGGCGCGGCAGCCACTCTTCCTGCTGGAGGTGCAAGGGCTTAGCTCGCCCCGCCGGATGAGCCCAGAACATCTTTGGCGGCGTTCCAGGCGGCGATTTCACAGCCGTTTGTCAGGCTGAAGCTCGCCTGAACCGCCCTGCCATCCACGACGCCGGTGACGGTGGCCACCTGCGGGCCGCCGTACTGCTGGGTGCAGGTCTGGTTCTTGGCGGGCGGGGCGGGGCTGAGGATGGCCGGGTTGTTCTTGATGGCGATGCATGCGGCGGCGGCGTTGGGGTGCTGGCTTTCGGCCGCAGGAACCCCGTTTTGGCAGACCAGCGTGAAGTTGGCCGCGGTGCCGGTTTCGTTCGGCTTGACCATGATGGCGAGTTCGGCGTTGCCCTTGCCCGGTCCGGACGGCAGCGGGACCGCGGAGGGCGACGGGGCCGGTGACGTCGTCTCCGTCTCCGGCGACGGCGAGCCCGACGGCGCTGTGGGTGACGGGCTGGAGGGGGTGCCCGACGTCGTGCTGGGGGAGGGGGAAGGTGTGGGCCCGCCATTCGGCGTGCAGGCGGCCAATCCGGCCACGGCCATCAGGACGGCCGCCAGGACAAGTGCCGGGCGGCCCGATTGCGTGCGCATCAGCAGTCCTCCTCTGTTTTGCCCAGTCTACCGCCGGGGCACGTCGTCCGGGCCGGGCCGTGTGGCGGCGATCAGGTCCATCATGGTGGCGTGCAGCTGGCCGACCTGTTCACGCGTCAGGCCCAGCCGGGCCATCATAATGCCCGGGACTTCTGTGGCCTGCTCCCGAAGGGCGGCCCCGCGCGGCGTCAGCCGGACATCCAGGGTGCGCTCGTTGCCTTCCATCCGCTGGCGGGTGATGAAGCCTGCCGTCTCGAGCCGGCGCAGCAGCGGCGAGATGGTTGCCGGCTCCTGGGCCAGGGCGTCGCTGATGTCGCGGACCGACCGCGGGCTCGCTTCCCACAGGCACAACATGACGAGGTACTGCGGGTGGGTC
>NZ_JBFTZL010000040.1:0-24814 GCF_056406825.1 Arthrobacter sp. P1_A5
GGCGGCGCCGCCGCGCCTGATCGTCGTCACCAAGTTCCATCCGGCGCTGGACGTCCGGCGGCTGGCGTCGCTGGGGGTCACCGACGTCGGGGAGAACCGGGACCAGGAGGCCGCRGAAAAGGCGGCGCAGCTTCAGGACCTTGGCCTGAGCTGGCACTTCATCGGCCAGCTCCAAAGCAAGAAGGCCAAATCCGTGGTGAAGTACGCCGCAGCCGTGCACTCCGTGGACCGGGAAGCCGTGGCCTCGGCCCTGACCAAGGCGATGGCCGTCGAAGCCGACCGCACCGGCCGCCCGCCCCTGGACTGTTTCATCCAGGTCAGCCTGGCCGGGCAGGCCGGCGATGCAGCAGCGGCCCACCGCGGCGGCGCGGCGCCCGGCGAAGTCCCCGCGCTGGCCGAACAGGTCGCCGGTGCCGTCGGCCTGAGGCTCGCCGGCGTCATGGCCGTTGCCCCGCTCGGGGCGGACCCGGCGGCTGCCTTCGAAAAGCTGGCGGACATTTCCGGGCGCCTGGCCGAACAATTTCCGTACGCCACGGGAATATCCGCCGGCATGAGCCAGGACCTCGAAGAGGCCGTCCGCTTCGGGGCGACACACCTGCGCATTGGCTCCGATATTCTCGGTCCGCGTCCGGCCCTGCGGTAAGTTCGACATATTGGAAGGTAATGGCGGGGATTCCAAGGCTGTCTAGTCACTAAGCGGCCCGCTTACGGACAAGATTAGGAGTCGACCATGGCTGGCGCTCTGCGCAAGACAATGATCTATCTTGGGCTCGCCGACGGCGACGAACACTACGAGTCTGAGCACCCCACACCGCACAAGGATGAGGACGAATCCATGGAGCAGGACCGCGAGGAACGACGTGCTCCGGCGCCCGTCCGCGAGGTCCCCCGGGAAGAGCCCCACGCCGCTGAAGAGGAATATCGCGCACCTGTGACACCCATCAAGCGTGCGGCATCGAGCCGCGAAGAGACCACCGGACTCCGGCAAATCACGACCATCCATCCGCGGTCGTACAACGACGCCAAGCTCATCGGCGAAAGCTTCCGCGACGGCATCCCCGTCATCATGAACGTCACCGACATGGGCGAGGCTGACGCCAAGCGCCTCGTGGACTTCTCCGCCGGTCTTGTTTTCGGCCTCCGCGGCAGCATCGAACGGGTGACGAACAAGGTCTTCCTGCTCTCGCCGTCGTACATCGAGGTCATTGGCGACGACAAGAAGGTCAGCGAGACGCAGGCAAGTTTCTTCAACCAGAGCTAGGCCCGAATATTCGGTACTGATGCCAGGCGGGACACCTGCCTGGCATCCGTGCGGAATTATCCGTGTTGAAATAGAAGTGACACTTTCCTTAGGACACTTCGGTATCCGGAATGAACATGGAGATATGAGTTAGCTCATGGGAATTGTTTTGGGGCTCGTCTATATCGCTCTGTTGCTTTTTTTCGTGGCATTGATCATCCGCCTGGTCTACGACTGGGTGCAGATGTTTGCCCGAAGCTGGCGGCCGCGCGGTTTGGCACTCGTGACCGCCCATGCTGTGTATTCGGTCACGGACAAGCCCCTCAAACTGCTCCGCCGGCTCATCCCGCCGCTGCGGTTGGGCGGAATGTCGCTGGACATAGGCTTCCTGCTGCTGTTCGTGGCCGTGAGCGTGGCGATGTGGATCGTCAAGGGCCTGGTGTACGCCCAGCCGATCGCAGCATAGGCCGCAGCCGCAGCCGGGCAGCGACCTGCCCGGCCCCGGCCCAAACCGAAAGTAAACTCCGGTTTGACACTGCGGTGTTGAATTAGAGGAACCAGACCATATTTAGGTACCGTAGTTTGACGGCCGGAAGGCCTACTGACTAACTAGACCAACGAGGTGACCAGATGGCTTTGACGCCAGAAGACGTTGTCAACAAGCGCTTTCAGCCGACCAAGTTCCGCGAAGGCTACGACCAGGACGAGGTTGACGACTTCCTGGACGAGATCGTCGTCGAACTTCGGCGCCTGAACCAGGAGAACGACGAGCTGCGCAAGAAGCTCGCCGAATCCGGCGCCGGCACGCCTGCCAGCTCCGCAGCCGCCGCACCCGTGGTGGAAAAGGTCCCGGCACCCGTCAAGGCCGARAAGGAAGACACCGCCAAGGCCGAGGCCGAGGCCAAGGCAAAGGCGGCCGCAGAAGCCGCCAAGAAGAAGGAAGCCGAGCAGGCCGCCAAGGCCGCCCAGGTTGTCGAGCCGGCGCGCAGCGCCGCCACCCCGGCGTCGGAGTCCGCCGCCGGCCTGCTCGCCATGGCGCAGCAGATGCACGACAAGCACGTCGCCGACGGCGAGCAGCAGCGGGACAAGATCATCGCTGAAGCTCAGATCGAGGCCAGCAGCCTCGTCAACGATGCGCAGGAAAAGTCCCGCAAGATCCTCGGTGCCCTCGAGCAGCAGCGCTCCGTCCTGGAACGCAAGGTCGAGCAGCTTCGCGGCTTCGAGCGCGACTACCGCTCACGCCTGAAGGCCTACATCGAAGGCCAGCTCCGCGACCTGGACGCCCGCGGCTCCGTCGCGGCCCCCGAGGTTGGCGAAGCCAGCTAGGGCAAAAAGCAAGTATTCTGAAAGCCGGTGGCTGAGGATTCCTCGGCCGCCGGCTTTTCCCTTTTCCCGCAACGTGCCGGCACCGGCCCAGGTGCCCGGCACTTGCCGGTACCTGAACCCGGTCCCCGCACTGGCTCCCGATCGAAAGCCCTATGACTGACGCACCATCACCAGACGCCATGCAGCCTGTCGAGGCGGCACAGCCCGTGCGCGCCCGGCCGCGGCGGGCAAAGCTGTTTGTCCTTTTCGCTGCCTTCGCGGTCTTCGCCTACGTGTTCGACCAGCTCACCAAGCTCTGGGTCACGACCACCATGATCGAGGGTGAGCGGATCCCCGTGCTTCCCCCGCTGCTGCACTGGTTCTACATCCGCAACTCGGGGGCGGCGTTCTCGATCGGCGAGAACGTCACCTGGGTGTTCACGATCATCATGGCGGCCGTGTCTGTCGCGATCCTGCTGCAGCTGCGCAAGCTCGGTTCGCTCTGGTGGGCCCTGGCGCTGGGACTGCTGCTCGGCGGCGCACTCGGGAACCTGACGGACCGGCTGTTCCGCGAGCCGTCCTTCGCGATGGGCCATGTGGTGGACTTCATCCAGCTGCCAAACTTCGCGATCTTCAACATCGCCGACTCCGCCGTCGTCTCCGCCGTCGTGATCATCTGCCTGCTCACGCTCCGCGGAATCTCCCTGGACGGCTCGCGCCACACGAAGGATACGGTGGCTAACGATGTCTGACACTGCCTCAGGAAACGCCGCTGACATGGCGGCCGATACGGCCGCCGAAGCCGGCACCGCACCCGCCGGGCACCACCGCTTCACCGTCACGGAGGACCTCGCCGGTTCCCGCGTGGACGCCGGACTGGCCAGGCTGATGGACATCTCCCGCTCCCAGGCCGCAGTCCTGATCGCCGAAGGCAACGTCACCAGCAACGCAGGGAAGGTCGGAAAGTCCCTCAAACTCACCCTGGGCACAGTGCTCGAGGTCGTGGTGCCGGACCGCAGGGACCCCCTGGAAATCGTGGAGGAAGTAGTGGACGACCTGTTGATCCTGTTGGACGATGACGAATTTGTGGTCATCGACAAACCGGTCGGTGTGGCCGCGCACCCTTCGCCCGGCTGGGTGGGACCCACGGTGGTGGGAGGCCTCGCCGGGCTCGGCTACCGGATTTCGACGTCGGGCGCCCCGGAGCGCGCCGGCATCGTCCACCGGCTCGATGTCGGCACGTCCGGTGTCATGGTGGTGGCAAAGACCGAAAATGCCTACACCGTGCTCAAGCGGGCCTTCAAGGAGCGCACCGTGGACAAGGTCTACCACGCCGTCGTCCAGGGCCTTCCCGATCCGCTGGCGGGCACCATTGACGCGCCCATCGGCCGGCACCCGGGCCATGACTGGCGGTTTGCCGTGACCGAGGACGGCCGTGATTCGGTGACGCACTATGAGGTCCTGGAAGCTTTCGGGAAAGCCTCACTCGTGGAGGTGCACCTCGAGACGGGCCGCACCCACCAGATCCGCGTGCATTTCTCGGCCCTGCGCCACCCCTGCGCCGGTGACCTCACCTACGGTGCGGACCCGAGGCTGGCCGCCACCCTCGGCCTCACCCGGCAGTGGCTGCACGCCCGGGAACTGTCCTTCGACCACCCGCGGACAGGGGAGCGGGTTACCGTCGCCAGCGAGTACCCGCAGGACCTGCAGTACGCGCTGACGGTCCTGGAATCCGGAAACGCCTGAGCCGCACGGCACGGGCGGCCTGAATCCACGGGGTTCTGCCGGGCCGCCCGTTGACGCCGTTCGGTGCCCACCGCCGTGGCTGCACGCCGCCGTCGTGGCACGGCACTAGAATGGTGCGGTGACTTCCAGCAACGACTCGTTTGTCCATCTCCACAACCACACCGAGTACTCGATGCTGGACGGTGCCGCCCGGCTCGGTGAGCTGTTCGACGAAACCGAACGGCTCGGCATGCCGGCCCTCGCCACGACCGACCACGGCTACCTGTTCGGCGCCTTCGACTTCTGGAAGCGCGCAACAGACCAGGGCATCAGGCCCATCATCGGCGTCGAAGCCTATGTGACTCCCGGGACCGCCCGCACGGACAAGACCCGTGTGCGCTGGGGCGAGGAGCATCAGCGCAAGGACGACATTTCCGGCGGCGGCTCGTACACGCACATGACCCTGCTCAGCTACAACAACGTGGGCATGCGGAACCTTTTCCGGGCCTCCTCGATCGCCTCGCTGGACTCGGTCTTCGGCAAATGGCCCCGGCTGGACCGCGAGCTGCTGAACACCTACTCGGAAGGGCTCATCGCCACCACCGGGTGCCCGTCCGGCGAGGTCCAGACCCGGCTGCGGCTCGGCCAGTACCGCGAAGCCGTGGAGGCCGCGGCGGAGTTCCGCGACATCTTCGGGGCCGAGAACTACTTCTGTGAGCTCATGGACCACGGCCTGGACATCGAGCGGCGCGTCACCGGTGACCTGCTGCGCCTGGCCAAGGACCTGAATCTGCCGCTGGTGGCCACCAACGACCTGCACTACACGCACGAGCACGACGCCAAGGCGCACGAGGCCCTCCTGGCCATCCAGTCCGGTTCCACCCTCCTGGAGCCGACCTACGACAACGGCGGCTCGCGCTTCGCCTTCTCCGGCAGCGGCTACTACCTGAAGTCACCGCAGGAAATGCGCGAACTGTTCCGCGACCACCCCGAGGCGTGCGACAACACGCTCCTGATCGCCGAACGCTGCGAAGTTTCCTTCAACACCGGCGCCAACTACATGCCCCGGTTCCCCTGCCCGGAGGGGGAGGACGAAACGTCCTGGCTGGTCAAGGAGGTCGACAAGGGACTCCGCTACCGCTACCCCCAGGGCATCCCGGACAAGGTCCKCAAGCAGGCCGACTATGAGCTCGAAGTCATCACCTCGATGGGCTTCCCCGGCTACTTCCTCGTCGTCGCCGACTTCATCAACTGGGCCAAGAACAACGGCATCCGGGTCGGTCCCGGGCGTGGCTCCGGTGCCGGCTCCATGGTGGCCTACGCCATGCGCATCACCGACCTGGACCCGCTGCACCACGGCCTGATCTTCGAGCGCTTCCTCAACCCGGACCGCGTCTCCATGCCTGACTTCGACGTGGACTTCGATGACCGGCGCCGCTCCGAAGTGATCGACTACGTCACGCGCAAATACGGCGACGAGCGCGTGGCGATGATCGTCACCTACGGCACCATCAAGACCAAGCAGGCCCTCAAGGACTCTTCGCGTGTGCTGGGCTACCCGTTCAGCATGGGCGAGCAGCTGACCAAGGCGCTGCCGCCGGCGGTCATGGCCAAGGACATCCCGCTGGCCGACATTCAGAACCCCCAGTCCAAGCGCTACAGCGAGGCCGGCGACTTCCGCCAGCTCATCAGCACTGACCCGGAGGCCGCCAAGGTCTTCGAGACGGCGCTGGGCATCGAGGGCCTGAAGCGGCAATGKGGCGTGCACGCCGCCGGCGTCATCATGTCCTCGGACCCCATCATCGACGTGATCCCGATCATGCGCCGCTTCCAGGACGGCCAGGTCATCACCCAGTTCGACTACCCGACGTCCGAAGGCCTCGGCCTGATCAAGATGGACTTCCTCGGGCTGCGAAACCTGACGATCATTTCCGATGCCCTGGAAAACATCAAAATGAACCGCGGCATCGACCTCGACCTTGAAACCCTTGAGCTCGATGACGTGGCGTCCTACGAGCTGCTGGCCCGCGGAGACACGCTGGGCGTCTTCCAGCTCGACGGCGGCCCCATGCGGTCCCTGCTCAAGCTGATGAAGCCTGACAACTTCGAAGACATCTCCGCCGTACTGGCCCTCTACCGGCCCGGACCCATGGGTGCCAACGCGCACACCGACTACGCGCTGCGCAAGAACAAGATCCAGGAAGTCATCCCGATCCACCCGGAGCTCGAGGAACCGCTGTCCGAAATCCTCGGCGGGACCTACGGGCTGATCGTGTACCAGGAGCAGGTCATGGCCGTGGCGCAGAAGCTCGCCGGCTACACCCTGGGCCAGGCCGATATCCTGCGCCGCGCCATGGGCAAGAAGAAGAAATCTGAGCTGGACAAGCAGTTCGCCGGCTTCTCCCAGGGCATGCAGGACAACGGCTATTCCATGGCCGCGGTCAAGACCCTCTGGGACATCCTGCTGCCGTTCTCCGACTACGCCTTCAACAAGGCGCACTCGGCCGCCTACGGCGTGATCTCTTACTGGACCGCGTACCTGAAGGCGCACTACGCGCCGGAGTACATGGCTGCCCTGCTGACCTCGGTGGGCGATGACAAGGACAAGTCGGCGATCTACCTCAACGAATGCCGGCGGATGGGCATCACGGTGCTGCCGCCCGACGTCAACGAGTCAGCCCTCAACTTCACCCCGGTGGGCACCGACATCCGCTTCGGCATGGGCGCCATCCGCAACGTCGGCGTGAACGCCGTCGAAGCCATGGTGGCGGCGCGCGAAAAGGAAGGCGCCTACATCTCCTTCAAGGACTACCTCCTGAAGGTCCCGGCAGTGGTCTGCAACAAGCGCACCATCGAATCCCTGATCAAGGCTGGCGCCTTCGACTCGCTCGGTCACCCCCGGCGGGCCCTGGCTATGATCCATGAAGAAGCGATCGACTCCGTCATCACCCTCAAGCGCAACGAGGCGATCGGCCAGTTCGACCTCTTCGCCGGCTTTGAGGACCAGGAGCCCGAGGCGTCGCTCAGTACGGAGATCCCGGACCTGCCGGAATGGGAGAAGAAGGACAAACTGGCGTTCGAGCGCGACATGCTCGGCCTTTACGTCTCCGACCACCCGCTGCAGGGACTGGAAGGGCTCCTGAGCCAGCACGCCGACCGGTCGATCACCTCGATCATCGCCGAAGACGGCCCGCCGGACGGCTCGATCGTGACCATCGCCGGCATGATCACCTCGCTCAGCCGACGGATCGCCAAGGCCAGCGGCAACGCCTACGCCCGGGCCGAAATCGAGGACCTCGCCGGTTCCATGGAGGTCATGTTCTTCGGCCAGGTCTATGGCCCCATCGCCTCGGTGCTCGCGGAGGACCTGATCGTGGTGGTCAAGGGCCGGCTGCAGCGGCGTGACGACGGCGCCGTCACCTTGAACTGCATGGAACTCTCCGTGCCGGACCTCAGCGACAGCCAGAACGGGCCAGTGGTGATCACCATGGCCACGCACAAGGCCACCGAGGCCGTGGTCACTGAGCTGGGCGACGTGCTGCGCACGCACCGCGGAAATTCGGAGGTCCGCCTGCACCTGCAGGGCGACACCCGGGTGGAGGTCATGGGCCTGCCGGTGCACCTGCGCGTCAACCCGAGCCCGTCACTGTTCGGCGACTTGAAGGTGCTGCTCGGCCCGACGTGCCTGGATAACTAGGACGGACCACCAGCCCCGGGCACTGGAACGGCCGGCCGGCCGGAGGCTAGATCTCGTAGTCGAGCGGAACGGGCTGGCTGTAGGCACCGGAGTGGTAGAGCAGGGGAACACCGTCGTCGCCGACCTGGCCCTCCACCACCTCGACCACCACGACCGCGTTGTTCTCGAAGGAGAGCCGCATCTGGACCTTGCCGATCAGCCAGCCGCTGACTCCCTTGAGCACGGGCACCTCGTGGGGTCCGAGCTCCCAGTGGTCGCCGTCGAACCGGTTGCCGGCCCGGGCGAAACGGTCGGCGAGCTCCTGGTTTTCCAGCCCGAGCATGTGCACGCCAATGTAGGTCGTGTTCGCCACGGCCGGCCACGAGCTGGAGGTCCTGGCCATGTTGAACGTAAAGCGCGGCGGCTTGGCGGACAGAGAGGCCACTGAGGTCGCCGTGAATCCGAACGGGACGCCGTTGTGGTTGGCCGTGATGATGGCCACGCCCGCCGCGTGCCGGCGGAACATTTCCCTGAATGTTCCCTCGAAACTACCTTCATCTGTGGCCACTGCGATCCAACTCCCTGCTGCACGTGCGTGTCGTACTTCTACTCTGCCAGCGTATTGCGCAAGGGAATCGAGTGCGGCATTTTCTTTACGTCTCCCGTCATGTGCTGCCGGCCGGCGTCATGCGCCGGGGGAATCCTTGTTACGGTTTGTTGCATGACACAGTCCGCAGTAGACGGCCCCGTCCACCACGCCGGGGAACCCGCACAGCCCGGGCGGCGTCCCGAGGGGCAGCCCGGGTCCGGGGGGACATGGCGGAAGGCCGCGGTCATCGCGGCCGCCGGCATCCCGGTGGGGCTGCTTTGGTGGCTTCTGGCGCCGTCGGGCCTGAATCTCCTGACCGGAAACCCGGATCTCGCCGCCGGCACCAACACCGCCACCTGGCTGCCCCGGGACCTTGTGCTGGCGGGGCTGTGCCTGCTCACAGGGTGCATTGCCGGGTCGTTCGTCGCCGGCAACAAGCACCAGCAGCCCGGCCCCGGCACCGTTGTCCTCGTGGTCCTCGCCGGCGCTGCCGGTGCGCTCATCGCGTGGGGAACCGGTGTGCTCAGCGCCCAATGGTGGGGAGCGCCGGCGGATACTTCGGCCAGCGCCAGCGTCGCCTTCTCCCTGCGCTCCTATGCGGTCCTCGCCATCTGGCCGGCAGCGATCGCCCTGGCCATCTTCCTGAACAGCCTCTTCCCGGGCAACGGCGGCAAACCCCGCCGCCGCGGGGCACGTAAAATGATCGGGTGAGCCTAACTCCTGACAGCCCCGTGACCCCGATGACCGCCGCCCTTAACTTCCGCACGGTGGACGTGCGCGGTGCGCACCTGTCTCTCGCCGGACTCCGCGCCGCCGTGCCCCGGGCACAGTCCGGGACGATGGCCGACGCCGAGGGCAAGGTCCTGGATATCATCTCCGCCGTCCGCGCGCGGGGCTTCGGCGCACTGCGGGAGCTGGCACTGGCTTTCGACGGCGTCGAGCAGACGCATCCCCGCGTCCCGGCCGAGGCGCTGCGTGCAGCCCTCGAGAACCTGGATCCCGCCGTCCGCGCGGCCCTGGAGGAGTCCATCAAGCGGGCCCGCGCCTTCGCCGACGCCCAGCGCCCGGCGAACATCGACGTCGAACTCGGAGAGGGCGCCGTCGTCAGCCAGAACTGGGTGCCGGTGGCGCGCGTGGGGCTCTATGTCCCCGGCGGCCTGGCCGTCTACCCGTCCTCGGTGATCATGAACGTGGTCCCGGCCCTGGCCGCCGGCGTCGAATCGATCGCCCTGGCTTCGCCGCCGCAAAAGAACTTCGGCGGCCTCCCGCACCCCACGATCCTGGCTGCGGCCTGCCTGCTGGGCATCGAGGAGGTCTACGCGATCGGCGGGGCGCAGGCCATTGCGGCCTTCGCCTACGGCATCCCGGCCGACGCGTCCGACGGCGGCCACCTCCCCGGGATCGACCCCGTGGATGTCGTCACCGGTCCGGGCAATATCTTCGTGGCCACCGCCAAGCGCCTGGTCAAAGGCGTTGTCGGGATCGATTCCGAGGCCGGCACCACGGAGATCGCTATCCTCGCGGACGCCACCGCCAGTCCGGCGCTCGTGGCCGCGGACCTTATCAGCCAGGCCGAGCACGACCCCAAGGCTGCATCGGTGCTGTTCACCGACTCCGAGGCCCTCGCCGCCGAGGTCCGCGTGGAGCTTGAGCGGCAGGCCGCTGCCACCAAGCACTCCAGCCGCGTCCGCGAGGCACTCTCGGGCCCGCAGTCCGGGGTGGTGCTGGTCGAGGACCTGGAGCAGGGCATCGCCGCCTGCGACGCTTACGCCGCGGAACACCTTGAAATCATGACCGCCGACGCCGCCCGGGTGGCCGGCCGGATCCGCAGCGCCGGTGCGATCTTCGTGGGGGACTACAGCCCCGTGAGCCTGGGGGACTATTGCGCCGGCTCCAACCACGTGCTGCCCACCAGCGGCACCGCGGCCTTCTCCTCCGGACTGAACGTGACCACGTTCCTGCGCGCCATCCAGGTCATCAACTACACCCGCTCCGCGTTGGAGCAGGTCAGCGGCCACATCGTCAGCCTCTCCGGCGCGGAGGACCTGCCGGCGCACGGCGAGGCCGTCACGGTGCGGTTCGCCGCCCGGTAGTTCAGGACCCAGACCACTACATGTAGTAATTACAGGCTTGTTATTCAGCTACATCTAGTCGTAAACTGAGGTCACAGCGGATTGCGACAGGGGAGGAACCGACATGTATTGCCCGTTCTGCCGGAACCCTGATTCGCGCGTCGTGGACAGCCGGATCGCCGACGACGGCTCCGMCATCCGGCGCCGCCGGCAGTGCCCCGAATGCGGCCGCCGGTTCACCACCGTGGAAACCACAAGCCTGACCGTCATCAAGCGCTCCGGGGTCGGCGAGCCGTTCAGCCGCAGCAAGGTCATCAACGGCGTGCGCAAGGCCTGCCAGGGCCGCCCGGTCACCGAAGACGACCTCGCCCTGCTGGCGCAGGAAGTCGAGGAGGCGATCCGGGGCTCCGGCGCCGCCGAAATCGAGGCACACGAAGTCGGGCTGGCGATCCTGGAGCCGCTGCAGCGTCTCGACGAGGTCGCCTACCTGCGGTTCGCCAGCGTCTACCAGGCCTTCGAATCCCTCGAGGACTTCGAATCGGCGATTTCCCTGCTTCGCCATGAGGCAGAGACCAAGGGCCGGGACGGCACGAGCCCGGACAAGCGGCCGCTGCAGGCGCCGTCGTAAATGTCCTGATTGTCCTGGCGAATGTGTCCCAGGATCCACCACAGACTCCGGTGGTGGCAGCGGAGGGGAAGCCGCAGCCACCACCGGCTCCACCTCACCGCTCYACAAAGAAATTGAGCTATCACTCCGGGTCGTTCCCAGCGTTCAGAACGGCCCGGAGTGATAGCTCAATTGGCTTTAATCCCGCGAGGGGCGCTTTATTTGGCCAGCTTGTGCTTGAGGGCAATCTCGATGGCCGCGCCCACGATCCCGGCGTCGTTCTTCAGCTCGGCCGGGACGATCGGCGTGCGCAGCTTCATGTGCGGCAGGTACTCGTCTGCACGCTTGGAGATGCCGCCGCCCACAATGAAGAGCTCGGGGGAGAACAGGAATTCCACGTGGGAGAAGTAGCGCTGCAGCAGGACGCTGTACTGTTCCCAGCTGAGGCCCTCGCGCTCACGGGCCACGGCTGAGGCCTTGGTCTCGGCGTCGAAGCCGTCGATCTCAAGGTGGCCGAGTTCGGCGTTGGGAACCAGCTTCCCGTCGAAAATGAACGCCGAGCCGATGCCGGTGCCAAGGGTGATCACCAGCACGGTGCCGGCGACTCCCTCGCCGGCACCGAAGCGGGCTTCGGCGAGTCCGGCGGCGTCTGCGTCGTTGATGACCTCCACCGGGCGGCCGAGACGCGCCGTGAGCATGGCATCGATGTCGGCTTCCAGCCACGACTTGTCCACATTCGCGGCCGAATGGACCACACCGTGCTGGATGATGCCGGGGAAGGTCACTCCCACGGGGCTGCTGGCGTCGGGGGCATCGGAGCGGGCAGAGAGCTCGGCGACAACCTGCGCGACGACTTCGGCCACGGACTCAGGGGTGGAGGGCTGCGGCGTCGGGAAGCGCACCCGGTCGCCGATTAGCTTCCCCTTCTTCAGGTCCACGATCCCGCCCTTGATTCCGGTCCCACCGATGTCAATGCCGATCAGGGGGGCGTTCTTCTTCGACTTTTCGTCCTTCTTGGCCAATGTCGTTCCGTTCGTGGCAGGGGCGGGCTGTAGTGACCGGGCAGGGCCGGTGGTGAAAGAGCGGGGTGGTTCCGGGAACTAGCGTGTGGAGYGGGCGGTCAGGGCAGCGTGAGGACCTCGGCACCGGACTCCGTCACGAGCAGGGTGTGCTCGAACTGGGCGGTGCGCTTGCGGTCGCGGGTCACGACGGTCCAGTCATCGGCCCACATGTCCCAGTCAACGGTGCCCAGGGTCAGCATTGGCTCGATCGTGAACACCATACCGGTTTCCATGGTGGTGTTGTATGCCGGGGCCGCGTCATAGTGCGGAATGATCAGCCCGGTGTGGAAGGCTTCGCCAACTCCGTGCCCGGTAAAGTCGCGGACCACGCCGTAGCCGAAGCGCTTTGCGTAGGACTCGATGGTCCGGCCGATCACGTTGATTTCGCGTCCGGGAGCCACGGCCCGGATGGCGCGGTTCAGCGATTCCCGGGTGCGCTCGACGAGGAGGCGGGATTCCTCGTCGACGTCGCCGACCAGGAAGGTGTAGTTGGTGTCGCCATGGACGCCGCCGCTGAAGGCCGTGATGTCGATGTTGAGGATGTCGCCGTCCCGGACCACCGTGCTGTCCGGGATGCCGTGGCAGATGACCTCGTTGAGGGACGAACACAGGGACTTCGGAAAGCCCCGGTATCCGAGGGTGGAGGGGTAAGCGTTGTGGTCCAGCAGGAACTCATGGCCCACCCGGTCCAGCTGGTCGGTGGTGACGCCGGGTTCGACGTGCCTGCCGACCTCCACGATGGCCTGGGCGGCGATTTTGGAGGCGATCCGGATCTTCTCGATGGTCTCCGCCGACTTGACCTCGGACCCCGTGAACTTCGCAGGAGCCGGCTTGCCCACATATTCCGGACGCGGGATGGACGGCGGCACGGGAAGCTGCGGGCTCACTGTCCCCGGGACCAGCGTGCCGATGGGTGCAGTTGAGGCTAGAGAAGGCATAGATTGATCATATAAGTAGCCGGGCTCGCCCCGGAAAATGCAGCCCGGAAAACACACCCCGGAAAACACGCCCGGACACGCTCCGGGCCATGAAGGAGCCCCGATGCCCGAATACTGGTACAACGTCAACACCCACGAGATCGAGGAAGACGCGATGTCCGACTGGAGCCAGCTGATCGGACCGTACAAGACCCGTGAGGAAGCCGAACACGCGTTGGAAAAGGTCAAGGCGCGCAATGAGGCTTGGGACAAGGACGAGGACGACTAGCCCGTACGGGCCTGCTGCGCCCGCGGGAACGTCCCCCGGCGATCGCGGGCACGACACCGCACAGGCTGACTGATTTTCCCCAGCCCCTGATTCTCACCCTGTGAGGGTGGGTGCGAGCCGGTTGCCGACAGCCATACTGGGAAAATGCCGACGCGCGTTGCCCGCACCCGCGGCGCCCGAATCTCAGACCTCGCCAGGCTGGCCCTCGCCTGGGCTGCCTCGACTGTTGCCCTCATCATCACCGGCGCCCTGCTGCCAGGGTTCTCTGCGGCCAGCTGGTGGTCATACGCCGCCGTGGCGGCGGCAGCCGGCCTCGTCGGCCTGGTCCTGCGCCCCGTGCTGGTGGAGATCTCGGCCAGGGTGGGCTGGGTAGCAGTGCTTCTCACCGCCCTGGTGGGGCAGGCCCTGATCATGTACGTCGCCATCCGTCTGGTGCCCGGCATCGAGTCGACGCCGTTGACAGCCCTCGCCGCTACCTGGGTCAGTGCCGTCGTGGGCACGCTCATTTCGTGGGCCACCACAGCCGGAACCGATGACGGCCTCATCACCTCGCTGGCCGGACGGGCACGCCGGCAGGAAACGGTGACCGATCCGGAGGTTGACGGTGTCCTGTTCGTCCAACTCGACGGGGTGCCTTTCCCGGTGCTGCAGTGGGCAATCCAGTCCGGGGGAGTGCCCCATCTCCGCCGCTGGCTGGCCTCGGGAGATTACCAGTTCCGTGAATGGACTCCCCAGCTGCCTTGCACGACGCCGGCGAGCCAGATGGGCATTCTGCACGGCACGGTCGACGGGATCCCGGCCTTCCGGTGGTATGACCGTGAGCTCCAACGCGTCCTGGTGGCCAACCGTCCGGCAGACGCCCGGGTGATTGAGGACAGGCACAGCACCGGCCAGGGACTGCTCTGCGACGACGGCGTCTCCATCTCGAACCTGTTCACCGGTGACGCGCCCCGCTCGTTTTTGACGATGAGCCGGGTAGAGGTCCGGCGCGGCTCGACCCAAACCCGCCGGGCGTTCGCCTGGTTTTTTGCCACCCCGAACGGCTTCATGCGCAGCTTCACGCGGACCGTCGGCGAGATCTTCAAGGAGCGTTGGCAGGCCCGGAGACAGGTCAAACGTGACCTCAACCCGCGGGTGCGGCGGGACTGGACCTTCGCCCTGCTGCGGGCAGTCACCAACGGTCTGCTGCGGGACCTGAACACGGCGCTGGTGGCTGAGGAGCTGCGTCGCGGCACGAAGAGCATCTATGTCGACTACGTTGACTACGACGAGATTGCCCACCACGCAGGCATGTTCCGCCCCGAGTCGCTTGCAGCCCTGGATGGCTTGGACCGCACGCTCGGCGCCTTGGCCGAACTCGCCGGGTCCGCTCCCCGCCGCTACCGGCTGGTGGTGCTCTCGGACCACGGCCAGTCCCAGGGCACGCCGTTCGCGGACAGGTATGACCAGGCGCTTGGTGATCTGTGCGCGGAACTGATGCAGGAACACGTTCAGAACGTGGACGCGTCCGTCGAGGGAMTCGGGCGCGCGGACTCCATCGCCGGCGACGTTGCCACTGGCGGATTGTCCGGGAAGCTCGCCGGCCGCGCCGACAAGGTGCTGACCAAGGCACAAGAGACGCCGGCACAGCAGACTTCCGGCCCAGGCAGCGCGGAGGATCCGGTGGTCGTGTTGGGCTCGGGCAACCTGGGCCTGGTGTACCTGCGGGGTGACCGGCGCCTGAGTCTCCAAGCCCTCGAGCATCGGTGGCCTGCCCTGGTCCCTGGCCTGGCGGCCCATCCCGGCGTCGGGTTCGTGGCCGGCATCGATGAAGAGGGCGGGGCGTGGGCGATCGGAAGCGCCGGGCGCGTCAATATCACCAGCGGGGCGGTGGAGGGCACCGACCCGCTGGCCGGTTTCGGGCCGCATGCGGCGCGGGTGCTGAATCTCGCGCTGATGCACCCCGAGGCTCCGGACCTCTATGTCAACAGCGCGGTGGGTCCCGTGACCGGCGACGTTGCAGCGTTCGAAGGCCTCGTGGGATCCCACGGGGGTCTGGGGGGTTGGCAGGACCGCGCCGTGCTGATGGGCCCGGCCGATCTCATGGCGGGGCTGCCCGAGCGGATCGAGGGTGCCGGGGAACTCCACCAGGTGCTGGTGGCGATGCTTGAGTCCTGTGGCCAGCGCGCCACGACGGCGTCCCGCAGCTGAGCGACCACCTGGGGGATTTCCCCCGGGCGGGTCCAATCCGGGGCCAGGGGCTTACGAGGGCGCGACCCAGGACTGGCCGGGAGCGAGGACGACTGCCGTGCAGCCGGGAGCCTGTTCCGCCACGGCAGTGGCGAACCGGTGGCCGGGCCGCTCGAGCCAGCTCCGGGCAAAGTAGGTGACGAACGGAGGGTGCAGCGTCCCCCAGTGCACCGGCAGGGCGAACCGTGCGCCGCTCATCGCGACAGCCCGGGCGGCGGTTTCCGGAGTCAGGTGTCCCGCCGAGAGCCTCGGCCCCCACCCCCAGACCGGCACCAGGGCGACATCGATCGGCCCTCCAGCCATGGCGGGGAGCGCGGCCATCTCCGGGAACAAGCCCGTGTCACCCGCGATCCACACGATGCCCGATTGGCCGCGGACGAGTTGGCCATTGGCGTCGTTGGGTCGGTGCGGCATTGGCCGGCTGTGATGCTCGGCCGGCACCTGGCGAATCTGGACGCCGCTGCAGACTGGGGTCCAGCCGTCGCCCAAGGAAACTGTGTGCGCCAGCTTTCGGCGACGCAACCAGGCCACGTTCGCCGGCGCGCTCATCAGCGGTGCCCCGCGCAGCATGCGCAGGGAGCGCAACTCGGCGTGGTCGTGGTGCAGGTGGGAGAGGAGCACCGCGTCCGGTCGGTCCCACGAGACCGGGTCCGGACGCGGTGCCAGGCGTCGGAGCAACCCGGCATGGGAACGGAGCAGCGGATCGGTCASGATCCGAACCCCGTCGAGATCCAGAACCACCGTGGAGTGACCAAGCCAGGTGATTCTCATGTCGGGCGTGCCCGTTTTCGTGTCAGGCCAAGGCCTTTGCCTTGAGGGAATCAAACTCGGTCTGGTTGATGGCTCCGGAATCAAGCAGCGCCCTGGCATCGGCGATCTGGCCGGCCGGGCTGGCCGTCGAGCCTGCGGCCTGCTTGATGTACTCCTGCTGGGCAGCCTGCTGCTGGGCCAGCATCTTCATCTGACGATCGGTCATGCTCCGGCCCCGGGCGATCAGGTAGATGAGGGCGCCGAGCCAGGGAACGAAGATCAGCAGGATAACCCAGCCGGCCTTGGCCCAGCCGCTGAGCTCGTGGTCGCTGAACAAGTCCATCAGGCAGCGGAACCACACCATCAGCGCAGCGATCCAGATGAAGAACCAGAAACTCCAGAGCAGAACGTCCCAGAAGCTATTCGTGTCCATCGATACTCCTCGAATCGTGTCCGCCGCAGCCTGACCCTGCGCTTAGCGCATGAAACCGTCCGGGCCGGCGGAACATCTTGAGGTCCTAATGCAGACCTTATTGGTCAGCCTGCCCGCACCTGAGGCGCAACGCATCGCCCGTGAAGGATGAGGTCTTGCAAAAGAGTCCCCGGATCCGGAATGTCAGGGGCTCGCTGGAGCGGAACTAGAAGGAGTGTTCCGGGCCGGGGAACTGGCCTGAGCGCACGTCGTCGCCGTAGGCTTTTGCGGCGTCACTGAGCGACGTGCGGAGGTCGGCGTACTGTTTGACGAATTTCGCCATCTTTCCGCCGCGCAAACCGGCCATGTCCTGCCACACCAGAACCTGTCCGGTGGTGGCGCTCCCGGCCCCGATGCCGACCGTGGGGACGTCGACGGCGGCATCCACGGCGGCTGCCGTGGCGGCCGGGACCATTTCCATGAGCACGCTGAACGCGCCGGCGTCGGCCAGCGCGACGGCGTCGTCGATCAACCGCTGGGCGTCATCTCCGCGGCCCTGGACGCGGTAGCCGCCGAGGGAGTGTTCGCTCTGCGGGGTGAAACCGATGTGCGCCATGACGGGGATGCCGGCCTGGACCATGGCGCGGACGGTCTCGGCGTAGAACTTTCCGCCTTCGATCTTGACGGCGTGGGCCAGGCCCTCTTTCAGGAACCGGACTCCGGTGGCAACAGCCTGCTGGGTGGAGACCTCGTAGCTGCCGAACGGCAGGTCAGCGATCACCAGGGCCCGCCGTGCGGAGCGGGCGACGGCCCGGCACAGCGGAAGGAGCTCGTCCACCGTCACGGGAAGGCTGGTTTCGTTGCCGAAGACGTTGTTGGAGGCCGAATCGCCGACCAGGAGCACCTCGATGCCTGCCTGGTCAAAGATTTCTGCGGTGTACTGGTCATACGCAGTGAGCATGGCGAAGCGTTCACCGTTCACCTTGGCCGCCTGGAGATGATGCGTACGGATCCTGGCCGCCGGTTTCCGGGCCGCCTCCGCAGTCCCGCCGGTGCCGCCGTCGGCGGTCCCGCCTGTGCCACTGGCCGACGTGCCCGAAGAGGCGGCCGCTGAAGCCGCTGCCGGGCCGCTGCCGTAGGGGGCCGCAAGTTCTGCGGGCGTGCTGGAATCGGAGCTGTTACTTGAGGCCATGCCACGAGCGTAGTGCGAGACGAAGTGCCGCAGCTACCGCKGGTTGCCCCCGCCCGGCGTGAATCACGTCACACGGGCG
Source organism: Arthrobacter sp. P1_A5 (assembly GCF_056406825.1). Taxonomy (NCBI): domain Bacteria; kingdom Bacillati; phylum Actinomycetota; class Actinomycetes; order Micrococcales; family Micrococcaceae; genus Arthrobacter; species Arthrobacter sp. P1_A5. The sequence goes on from NZ_JBFTZL010000040.1 coordinate 18,144, forward strand.
GCCTGCGTGGCGGCACAATAGCCCCTCCCGCCGCGAATTCGTCCGGCTTTGTGTTAACGGTGTGTTACGCGGGGGTCCGGCTTCAGCAATCGGTGGCAATGCTTAGTAAAGTGAACCGTGAGCAGCCGCGGGGCCCATGAATGCCGGGCCTGGGGCGGATGGAAGAACCGGAAAGAGGCCAGTATGGACCGCCAGCAAGAGTTTGTCCTGCGGACGATCGAAGAGCGCGACGTGCGGTTTGTGCGCCTGTGGTTCACCGACGTCGTGGGATCACTCAAGTCCGTAGCCCTGGCCCCGGCCGAGGTGGAAGGCGCCTTCGAGGAAGGACTCGGATTCGACGGTTCCTCGATCGAGGGCCTGGCCCGCGTCTTCGAATCCGACATGCTGGCCCAGCCGGATCCGGCCACGTTCCAGATCCTGCCCTGGCGCGGCGAGACCGAGGCCACATCGCGGATGTTCTGCGACATCCTGACCCCCGACGGCGAACCTTCCGCCGCGGACCCGCGCAACGTCCTCAAGCGCACCCTGGCCAAGGCCGCGGACATGGGCTTCACCTGCTACACCCACCCCGAGATCGAGTTCTATCTGCTCAAGTCCCAGGAGCCGGGCCCGGACGGATCACCGATCCCCGTGGACGAGGGCGGCTACTTCGACCACGTCCCGGGCGGCGTTGCCCAGGACTTCCGCCGGACCGCCGTGACCATGCTCGAATCGGTGGGCATCTCGGTGGAATTCAGCCACCACGAGGCGGGCCCGGGCCAGAACGAAATCGACCTGCGCTACGCCGACGCCCTGCAGACCGCGGATAACATCATGACGTTCCGCACGGTCATCAAGGAAGTCGCGCTGCAGCAGGGCACCTATGCCACCTTCATGCCCAAGCCCTTCACCGCCCACCCGGGTTCGGGCATGCACACCCACTTTTCCCTCTTCGAAGGGGACACCAACGCCTTCTACGAGGCCGGTTCCGAGTTCCAGCTTTCCGAGACGGCGCGCCAGTTCATCGCCGGCATCCTCAAGCACGCCCCCGAATTCACGGCCGTGACCAACCAGTTCGTCAACTCCTACAAGCGGCTCTGGGGCGGGGGAGAGGCGCCGAGCTACCTGAGCTGGGGCCACAACAACCGCTCCGCCCTGGTCCGCGTCCCGCTGTACAAGCCCGGCAAGGGCCAGTCCGCGCGGATCGAATACCGTGGCATCGACTCCGCCGCCAACCCCTACCTGGCCTACGCCGTGCTGCTCGGTGCCGGCCTCAAGGGCATCGAGGAGGGCTACCAGCTCCCCGCGGCGGCCGAGGACGACATCTGGTCGCTGAGCTCGGCGGAACGCCGCGCCATGGGACACGACCCGCTGCCGGCCAGCCTGCACGACGCCATCCGGACCATGGAGGATTCCGAGCTCATGCCGCAGATCCTCGGCGAGCAGGTGTTCGAGCACTTCCTGCGCAACAAGCGTGCAGAATGGCAGGACTACCGCCTCCAGGTGACGCCCTACGAACTGCAGCGCAATCTCGGCATTCTGTAGGTTGCCCCGATGAGCCTGGCACGACGCCTCATTGCCGCCGGCTTCAGCGATCTCGACAAGGGCGAGCGGTTCCTGGCGGCCCGGGAACTGGAGGGACTCGACCAGGATGCCCTCTTTGCGGGGCTGCAGCTGGCGGCCAACCCGGACACGGCCCTGCAGTCCCTGGTCCGGCTGATCGAGAAGCACCCGGAGCTGCGCAAGCTTGCCGTCGCGGACCCGGAAAGCAGCGAACCGCTGTACCGGGTCCTGGGCGCCTCCGAGGCGCTGGGCGAGTTCCTCATCCGCCACCCCGAACACCTCGATGCCTTCGACGTGCGGGTCAGTCCGGAACCGATGCCCGCGGACGCCGTGGCCCTGCGGACGCGGCTGCTGCAGTCGGTGCGGGCCGATCCCAAGTCTGCCCGGCCGGTGGCGGCCCTCAGCGGTCAGGAAGCCTACGCGGCCCTGCGCACCGCCTACCGGCGCGGGCTCGTGGAGCTCGCCATCAAGGACCTGTGCGCGGCCGATCCGCTGGACTTCATGCCGGCCGCGGGTGCGGAACTGGCGGATCTCGCCGGCGCTGCGCTCGAGGCGGCCCTCGCCGTGTCCCGGGCCGAGGCGGCGGAGAAGTTCGACGCCGCGGAGGTGGCCGACGTCGGCCTCGCCGTGATCGGCATGGGCAAGTGCGGTGCCCGCGAACTGAACTACATTTCCGACGTCGACGTCATCTACGTGATCGAGTCCGGCGCGCTGGAAGAGACCCGGGCCACGACCATCGGCACCGTCCTCGCCTCCGGGATCTCGCGCGCGATCATGTCCACGAGCCGCGAACCCGGGCTGTGGGAAGTCGATGCGAACCTCCGGCCCGAGGGCAAGTCGGGGCCGCTGGTCCGGACCCTCGCCTCGCACGAGAGCTATTACGCGCGCTGGGCCGAGAGCTGGGAATTCCAGGCCCTCCTGAAGGCCCGGACCATCGCCGGCGACACCGTCCTGGGGGCCCGCTACGAGGCAGCCCTGACGCCCCTGATCTGGTCTTCGGCCGGCCGGGAGGGCTTTGTCGAATCCGTCCGCGCCATGCGCCGCCGCGTCACCGAGCACATTCCAGCCGATGAGGAACAGCGGCAGATCAAGCTGGGCCGCGGCGGGCTGCGCGACGTCGAATTCACCGTCCAGCTGCTGCAGCTCGTGCACGGCAAGTCGGATGAATCCTTGCGCTGCCGGGACACCACCTCGGCCATCGCCGCGCTCTCCGCCGGCGGGTATATCGGCCGCTCGGACGCCGCGGAGTTCGACCGCGACTACCGCTACCTGCGGCTGCTCGAACACCGGATCCAGCTGTTCCAGCTGCGCCGGACGCACCTTATGCCGGTGAACGAAGCGTCATTGCGCTCCCTCGCGAAGGCGGTGCTGGGACCTTTCTCCGCCGAGCGGCCCAAGCCGGACGCCCTGGTCGCCGCATGGCGAAAAACCAAGCGCTCCGTGCGGGAACTCCACGAACGAATCTTCTACCGCCCCCTGCTCAATACCGTCGCCACCCTGAGCAGCGAAGAGGCACGCCTGACCCCGGAAGCCGCCCAGGGCCGCCTCGCCGCCCTCGGTTACCTCGATCCCCCCGGCGCCATGCGGCACATCGAGGCCCTCACCGCCGGCGTGAGCCGGCGCGCCGCACTCCAGCGCCAGCTCCTGCCCATCCTGCTGGACTGGCTCGCCGACGGCGTGGACCCCGACGCCGGGCTGCTCGCCTTCCGGCGCGTCAGCGAGGCCCTCGGCACAACCCACTGGTACCTGGGCATGCTCCGGGATTCGACGGCCGCGGCCGAGCGGCTCTGCCACGTGCTCGCCAACTCCCGGCTGATCGCGGACCTGCTGGAGGTTTCGCCCGAATCAGTGGCGTGGCTGGGCACGGACAAGGAACTGGTGCCGCTGAGCTTCGAATCCCAATGGCTCGAAATCACCTCGAAGATGTCCCGGCACGCGGACCCGGAGAGCGCCATGCGGCTGATCCGGCTGATCCGGCGCCGGGAAATCCTCCGGGTCGCCATCGCGGACAGCGCCGGGCTGCTGGAGCAGGACCAGGTGGGGGAAGCCCTCGCCGACACGGACCGGGCCGCCGTGCTGGGGGCCCTCCGCGTGGCGGAGACGATCATCACCGCCGGGGAACCGCTGAAGACCCACGTGCTGGTGGTTGCGATGGGCCGTCAGGGCGGCCGGGAGATCGGCTACGGCTCGGACGCCGACGTCATGTATGTCCACCGCGGACTCCCCGGCGTGCCGGAAGAGGAGGCACAGGCTCAGGCCCTGCAGATCGTGGGCAAGCTCTCCAGCCTGCTGACCCAGCCGCTCAAACCGGCGATCCTGGCCGAGCGGGTACTCGCGGTGGACGCGGACCTGCGCCCCGAGGGCAAGAGCGGGCCCATGGTGCGGTCCCTGGAGTCCTATGCCGAGTACTACCGCCGGTGGTCCCTGGTCTGGGAGGCCCAGGCCTTGCTGCGGGCTCGCCCCATGGCCGGCGACGACGCCCTGGCCGAGGATTTCGTGGCGCTGATCGACACCATCCGGTACCCGGAGTCTTTGTCCGACCAGGACGTCCGGGAGGTGCGGCGGGTCAAGGCCAGGGTCGAGGCGGAGCGCCTGCCGCGMGGCGCCGATCCCGCCCGTCACCTGAAGCTTGGCCGGGGCGGGCTGAGTGACGTCGAGTGGCTGGCCCAGCTGCTCCAGCTCCGGCACGCCGGCCGGCACCCGGAGCTGCGGACCACGTCCACGGTGGACGCGCTCGAGGCGGCCGCGGCCCTGGACCTGATGGACGCGGGGGACACCGTTATCCTCCTGCGGGCCTGGCGGCTGGCGAGCCGGATCCGTTCGGCCAACGTCATCTGGACCGGCCGGCCCTCGGACCTGCTGCCCTCCTCCCGCCGCGACCTTGAGGCGGTAGCCCGCTGGTGCGGCTACGGACAAGGCAATGCCGCGGCGCTGGAGGAGGACTACCTGCGGTTGAGCCGGCGCGCCCGGGCGGTCTTCGAGCGGGTCTTCTACGGCCAATAGGGCCCGACGACGGCCTGCCGGCTGCTGACAGGGCCTACTGACACATGCTGCGGGCGGTGCTACCTTGGGCCAATGGCCAGGCAACTTTTTGTGAACCTTCCCGTCCGGAATCTGGATAAGACCGTTGAATTCTTCACGGCGCTGGGATTTTCCTTCAACCCCGACTTCACCGATGAGAACGCCACCTGCATGATCGTCAACGATGGCGCGTACGTGATGCTGCTCGTCGAGTCCTATTTCAAGACCTTCACTTCGAAGTCCGTCGCCGCTACGGCCGGCACCGCCGAAGTCATCATGTCCTTCTCGCTGGAGAGCCGCGAAGCCGTGGACGAGGTCATCCGTACCGCCCTGACCTCCGGGGGCACGGCATCGGAGGAGGCCCAGGACTACGGCTTCATGTACACGCACAGCTTCCAGGACCCGGACGGGCACCTCTGGGAAGTCTTCTGGATGGATCCGGCCGGACCGCCCAAGGACGCTGCGCTGTAGCCCCTTTCCTGGAGGCGGCGGGCGCCGCCGGCGCGGGTACGCTGTCTACATGTCTGGACATGTATGGCTGCTGCCTTTGAAGAATCTCGACGACGACGCCCGGGCCATCAAGCTTGGGGAGATCGCGCTGCTGGAGCTCGGCGCAGGGCAGCAGAAGTTCGTGGGGGACCCGCTGCGGATGATGCTGATCGGGCTCGAGGAAGAGTCCCGGCACCCGTTCGCCGTGGATGAGAACGGGGCCGCCGTGGGAGTCCTGACGCTCCAGGCTGGGGCGGCGACCCTCGCGGGCTGGCCAGAGGACCACACGGCCTGGCTTTTGCGGGGCTTCCTGATCGACCGGCGGCAGCAGGGCAAGGGCCTCGGCACCCTCGCCGCGGAGGCCGCTGTGCGGGAGGCCGCCAAACTGACGGCGGACCTCGGCAGCGGCCAGGCCGGCGTCGTACTCTCCGTCAACGAACTGAACCCCGGCGGCCAAGCCGCATACCGCAAGGCCGGATTCGAGGACCGCGGCCGCTACGAAGGCGGCGACGCCGGCCCGCAGCGCATCATGTACCGGGCATTCTGACCGAAAGCGCATCTTGACTGGGACGGTGTGTGCCTCAGTATTGAACCACGATCAGCCGCTGGAAAGGTGCATGATGGGTCACTCGCAGATGCAGGTAGAACCGGTCATCCAGGAGCTCCACATCCCCGCCGGGCTGGCAGGACCGGTTGAGTTGACCATGGACGTACGTTGTTTCCTTGTGCCGCACACCGGGGGATTGCTGTTGATCGATACGGGCCTCAAGGGCAGCGCGGATGCGATTGCGGCGGCCTTGGACCGTGTCGGGGCAGCATGGAGTGACATCACCGACGTCGTCCTCACCCATTGGCATCCGGACCACGTCGGCGGCCTCGGCGAAGTCGTGGAACGGAGCCCGTTGGCAGCGATCTGGACGGGCGCGGCGGACGTTTCCCAGATTCCTTCCGCGGTGCCGCTGCGCCCGCTCGTGGAACGTGACAGGATCCGCGATATTCAGATCGTGCAGACGCCTGGCCACACGGCAGGACACATCAGCTTGCTGCATGACGACGGACTGCTGTTCGTAGGGGACGCTGTGGGGACAGCCGGAGGTGTGATGCGACGGGCGCCGGAGCAGTTTACAGCGGACTCTGCGCGGGCCGAAGAGTCGCTTCTGAGACTGAGCTTGCTGGAGCCGGACAGGATGCTCTTTTCCCACGGACCGGAGATCCCCGATCCCGTAGGGGAATTACGCCGGCTTCTCGCCGTCAACGAGGGTTGACGCCTCTCCCTGCGTCAACTAACGTTGACGCAGGAGGTGCTTCATGCAGACATTGATAGGTTCCTTGGACGGCAAAGGGCCGGCCGAGGCGCTCTACGCCGTGGCGGAACTCCACAAAGAACTGGCACGCACGGAAACCGAAGTGGTGCTGCGTGCCCGGCAGGCCGGACTGTCATGGGAGGCCATTGCAGTGTGCCTTGGCGTCAGCAAGCAGGCCGTGCACAAGAAGTACGGAAAGCGCTGAGGTGCTGGAAAGCGCTGAACCAGAAGGCCGGTCACGGGATGATCCCGTGACCGGCCTTTTAATACTGGAATTGTTGCGGACGAACAGTGTCGGGCCGCTTTATCTAACTA
>NZ_JBFTZL010000041.1:0-24754 GCF_056406825.1 Arthrobacter sp. P1_A5
GACCCGGCGCGTGCGGCCCCGTCCTGGGCCGGCGAGGACGAGAGAAGCGATGAGTCCAATCACGCCGACCGCCATCAGGATGTAGCCGATCATGGCCTGGTTCACATTGGGGATCAGCCCCGGGGCGACAGCCCAGGCGAGGATGGCGCCGATGGCGATGAGGAAGATTGCGGAACCGATTCTCATAACGTGCTCCTTGATGCCCGGGGGCGGACTGATGATGGTAAGCATGCTGTCCAGCGTCACGCTACAACCCCGCCCCGGCTGTTTCAATGAAGCGCCCTCCGCCCCGCGGGGAAATTTCCGCGCCGGTTTCGGCCCGCCGCGCCTTTTCCGGACGGATGCGCCACGGATCCGGGGGCGGAGGTCCGCTTACGCCGCGGAAACCGCGGAGCGCGGCCCGTGCGTGGCGGGACGCGTGGCGGTGCTGGATAGGCTGAGCCAATGGAGACGGTGATCTGGTCGAAACCCGAACACGAACGCGGCGGCACCCCGCTGCTGGTGATGCTGCACGGCTACGGTACGGACGAATTCCGCATGTCCAAGCTGTTCGCTTCCCTGCCGCCCGAGTTCAGTTGCGCCGCCCTGCGTGGACCCAAGGACATTGGAGACCACTACGGCTGGTTCCTGCTGGACTATTTCCTCACCCACGACTTTGCCGACGTCATCGCCTCCACGAACGCGGTCTTCGCCTGGATCGAGTCGGTCAAAGCCCGGCACAGCAGCGTCAGCCTGTTCGGATTTTCGCAGGGGATGGCGATGGCCAGCACGCTCCTGCGGCTCCGGCCGGAACAATTCCGCGCAGCTGTGGGGCTCTCGGGTTTTGTCCTGGACAACGAACTGCTGGCGATGAGCGAATCGTTCACCGCCCGGCCGCCGTTCTTTTGGGGCCGGGACAAGGGCGACGTCGTCATCAACGACGCCGCTACCGAGCACACCGAGGCGTGGCTGAACCGGAATACCCAGCTCACGGCCAGGACCTATCCGGGCATGGGCCACACGATTTCGAAGGCCGAACTCGTGGACGTCGGTGCGTTCCTGCGGCACTACGTCCTGCGCTGACCGGGCGCTGACCGGGCACTACGTCCTGCGTGACCAAGGCGCTGACCAGGGCGCCGGCCCGGCCCGCCAAACCCCCGGCCAAGCGGCCCCGCCAACCCGTTCCCAATCCGCTGCCAAACTCCGGATCATCCACTTGCATGCCAAATATGTAAGCGCTTACAATCGACCTCGGCCATGAACACCGGGCCCACTACTTCGGGGGGAAGAAAGGGCTGAGCCCGTGCCGCAGGCCAACACCCCGCGCGTGAGAATCCAGGACGTCCCCGCGCTCCCCGGACTCTCCATCTGCACCGTCTCCTCCGGACCTCGTGCTCGACGCCGGCTTCGGCATCGAAGGCGGCCGGCTGGCCGTGGTGGAGCCTGTGGAAAACCCCGGGATGCCGTCCGCGATCCTCGCGGGTTGCGACGGGACAGCCTGCTGTGCGCTCATGGCCATGCGGGAGCCCGGTTTGTCAGCGCCGGAAAACGTGTCCATCATAGGAATAGACGATCATCAGATGAGTTGGTTCCTGGGCCTGACCACAATTGCCCAGCCACTGGCCGACCAGGGCGCGTTTGCGGCCAACCTGCTGATTGAAAGACTTCATCGCTCAGGACTTGCCAATCCGCCGCCTGCCAGTCCGCCGTCGAACCATCTGCCGGACACCACGTTGGTAGAGCGAACCGGCACGCGCCGATGCTGATCCGGACGGCGTCCGACGCCGGAACGGCCCCAAACGAGCAGCCCTGAACTGCCTGCCGTAGACCATCTCTTTGACCAAACCGTCTTGCCTGCCCGTCGTCTGAAAGGACCTCGACTCATGACTGTAGTTCCCGACACCTCCGGCCTCGCCGGTGCGCTCTCCGGTGCAACCGCCATCCTTTTTGACCTCGACGGCGTCCTGACCCCCACCGCCGTGGTGCACGAGCACGCCTGGAAGCAGCTCTTTGACGGCTTCCTGGCCTCGGTCCCCGGTGCTGAGCCGTACCGTGAGAGCGACTATTTCGACCACATCGACGGCAAGCCGCGGTTTGACGGCGTCCGGGACTTCCTGGCCTCCCGCGGGATTGTGCTGCCCGAGGGCCCGGTGAACGACGAGCCCGCGCATGACACGGTCCACGGACTCGGCAACCGCAAGAACAAGGTCTTCAACGACATCGTCGAGGCCGGCGGAGTCCAGCCGTACGAGGGCTCCGTCCGGCTGGTTGAGGCCGCGCTGGCCCGCGGGCTCAAGCTCGCCGTCGTCTCCTCTTCCCGCAACGCCCCTGCCGTGCTGAAGGCTGCCGGCCTGTCCGACTACTTCCCGGTGGTGGTCGACGGCGTCGTCGCCGTCGCCGAGGGACTGCCCGGCAAGCCCAGCCCGGCCACCTACGAATACGCCGCGCGGCTCTTGGGCCTGCCGAGCCAGGAGTGCGTCGTGGTGGAGGATGCCGTCTCCGGCGTCCAGGCCGGCAGCGCGGGAGACTTCCGCTCGGTGATCGGCGTCGACCGCGGCGCCGGCCGGCAGACCCTGCTCGACGCCGGGGCCACGGTCGTGGTCAACGACCTCGCCGAACTGCTCTAGCCCGGCCCGCTCACCCCACCGCCCAGCCCACTGCCACTCCCGCCGAAGGAACCCCCCAAACCATGGCTCTCATCACCTCGGACCGCGCCCGGTTCCCCAACGATCCCTGGCAGCTGGTCGAGACCGTTCACCTTCCCGGCAATGCCGGCACCCTGGAGACCCTGTTCAGCCTCGGCAACGGGCACCTGGGCATCCGCGGCGCGCACTGGGGTGCCGCGGACGCCGAACTTCCGGGCAGCTTCATCAACGGATTCCACGAGACCTGGGACATCAAGCACGCGGAAAACGCGTACGGCTTCGCCCGCACCGGCCAGCGGATCCTCTACGTCCCGGACGCCAACAACTTCACCGTCATCATCGACGGCGAGCCGCTGAGCCTGGAGGAGTCCACCGTGCTGGACTACCGCCGGTCGGTGGATTTCGCCACGGGTATCTACGAGTGCCGGATCACCTGGCAGTGCCGTTCCGGTGCGACCGTGACCACCACCGAACGGCGCGCCGTCGGTTACGCAACCCGAGGGGCGCTGGGCATCAGCCTCGAATTGGCGGCTGACCGGGATATCTCCGCGGACGTCACGTCCTCGGTCATCAACCGCCAGGACCAGCCGGTGGAGGACCACTCCGCCCATGATCCGCGCCGCGCCGGCCGGCACGCCGGCCGTGTGCTGCTGCCCCTGCGTCTCGACGGCGGGGACGGCTCCCTGCGCCTGTCCTGGGAAGCCTCGGAATCCAAGCAGCGGCTTGGGATGGCCGTGGATCACTGGACCTCGGCCGGCGTGCAGCCGTTCGACACCCAGGTGGACCAGGACGACAGCAGCGTGCGCTACGTGCTCGCCGTCAGCGCGGACGCACCGTTCCTGCTGGAGAAGAGCGTCAGCTACGCCGTGGGGCAGGCCGCCGAGGACCTCGCCGACAGCGCCGAAGCCAGCCTCAAGCCGGTCAGCGAGATCTTCGCCGAGAGCGAGGACCACTACCGCGCCTACTGGAGCACGGGCGACATCGTCCTGGCGGGCCAGACCGAGCTCCAGCAGGGCGTCCGCTGGAACCTCTTCCAGCTCGCGCAGGCCACGGCCTGCGCCGATGTGGCCGGCATCCCGGCCAAGGGCGTGTCCGGCTCCGGCTACGACGGCCACTACTTCTGGGACCAGGAGGTGTACCTGCTGCCCTACCTGACCTACACCAACCCGGGCAACGCCCGCCAGGTCCTGGAATTCCGCCACGACCTCCTGCCCGAGGCGAAGATCCGGGCCAAGGAGCTCAGCGTCGACGGCGCGCTCTTCCCCTGGCGCACCATCAACGGACTCGAGGCCAGTGCCTACTACGCGGCCGGCACAGCACAGTTCCACATCGCCGCCGCGATCGCCTTCGCGACAAACCGGTACATCTGGGCCAGCGGGGACGCCGAGTTCCAGGCCACCCTGGGCTCCGATCTGCTGATCGAGACTGCACGGATGTGGGTCTCACTCGGCTTCTTCGGCAAGGACGGACTGTTCCACATCCACGGCGTCACGGGCCCCGACGAGTACACCGCCGTCGTCAACGACAACCTGTACACGAACGTCATGGCGCGCTTCAACCTGCGCGCCGCGGCGGCGCTGGACCACCCGGAGATCGACGACGCCGAACGCCAGCTCTGGGAGCAGGCAGCCAACCGCATGCAGCTGCCCTACGACGAGGACCTCCAGGTCCATTCCCAGGACAACGACTTCATGACGCTGGAACCGTGGGACTGGACCACGCCCCGGTCCAAGTACCCGCTCCTGCTGCACTTCCACCCGTTGGTGATCTACCGGCACCAGGTCCTTAAGCAGGCCGACACCGTGCTGGCCATGTTCCTGCAGTGGCAGGACTTCACCGCCGAGGAAAAGCGGCGCGCCTTCGATTTCTACGATCCCATCACCACGGGCGACTCCACGCTGTCCGCCTGCGTCCAGGGCATCATGGCGGCCGAGGTCGGCTACGGGGAGGCCGCGCTGGACCACTTCACCCACGCCCTGTTCATCGATCTCGACGACACCCACGGCAACACGATCGACGGCGTCCACATCGCGTCCACCGGCGGCGTGTGGAGCTCGCTGGTGAGCGGCTTCGCCGGGCTGCGGGACCAGGGCGCGGTGCCGTACTTCGATCCCCGGCTGCCTGCCGAATGGGACGGCCTCGAGTTCCACCTGAAGATCCAGGGCAGGCTCCTGCACATCGGGCTCGAGCAGGATTCGATCAGCCTGACCGTCCGTGACGGCGCGCCGCTGGAAGTCGACGTGCGCGGGGAACTGCTCACCGTCGATGGCGACCCGGTCCGGGTCCCGCTGGCACCCGTCACGGTTCCGGAGCCGACCGTCTTCCCCAGCGGCCTCCCGACGGCGTCGATCCCGGTGGTGCGCGCCGCAGTCTAAACCGGGCCGGGCTGTCCTGGTCCGGAGGATTCGGCAGGGGTCGGGGCGTCGGCGGGCTCCTCACCGCCGGCGAGGGGGTGGGCCAGTTCATCGGCCGGCATCCGCGCCACGACCATCGCGACGACGGCCATCGCCGGGCACACGGTCCCGGCGACGAGGAAGATCAGCCACACCGGCAGCACCTCGGCGGCCGGCCCGGCGAGTGCCATGGAGACCGGCATGAGGGCCAGGGATACAAAGAAGTCCAGGCTCGAGACGCGGCCCAGCAGATGCGGCGGCACCCGGCGCTGGAGCAATGTTCCCCAGATCACCATGCCCACGCCGCCGGTGGCGCCGAAGATGAAGAGGGCGGCGGCCAGGGCCCAGAAACTGTCCATGATTCCGACGGCGGCGATCGGCAGGCTTCCCGCTCCCCAGGACACCATCATCACGGTGAGGTAGCGGCGCGGGAGGGGAAAAGAAGCCGTGGCCAGCGAGGCTGCGGCACCGCCCACGCCCATGATGGCGAGCAGGAAACCGAACATGCGCGCGTCCCCGCCGAGCTGGTCCCGGACCACGAAGGGGATCAGGACCTCGATGGGGCCGATCAGGAACAGCACCGAAATGCAGGCCCAGAGCAGGGTCCACAGCAGCCAGGGCGTCCGGACGGTGTAGCTGACGCCCTCGCGGAGATCGTGGCGCAAGGACGTCTTGGCCCGCGACTGGCCAGATTCGGTAGCCTCTCCGCTGACCGGGACCCCTGCCGCGGGCTGGCGGTGGAGGAGGTTCAGGATGCAGAAGGCCACCAGATGGCAGGCCGCCACTCCGGTGACGGCGTAGGCGGGGGACAGGGCCGCCACCAGGATGCCCGCAACGGCCGGTCCGGCGGCCTGCTGCAACAGCGGCCGCATGGTGCCTTCCAGGCCGTTGGCCGCCAGCAGGTCCTCCGGCGGCAGGATCCGCGGCAGGATGGCGGAGTAGGCCGGGAAGAAGAACGCAGCCCCGACGCCGAGCACGAAGGCCCCCAGCGCGAGATGCCACAGCTCGAGCAAGCCGGCCAGGGCCAGCCCGCTGACAGCGGCAACGACGGCGAGGTTGGCGCCCTCGACCGCGATGATCAGGAGCCGCTGGGGCACGCGGTCCGCGGCGATGCCGCCGGCCAGCAGAAACGTCACCAGCCCGACGCTGCCCGCCGCGGCCACGACCGAAAGCTCCAGCGGTCCGCCGCCCAGGTGGATCACCTCGTAGACCATCGCGACGGCCCACATCCCGGAACCGAAGATGGAGATGGCCAGCGCCGTGATCAGCACGCGGTACTCCCGGTGCGCGAAGGGGCGGAGGGCTCGCAGGGCGGGCATGGGCCCAGTCTAGTAGCCAGCCGGCCGGCCGGGCTGAGACCCCTCCGGGGCGCAGCGGCGGCCCCGCCTGCCTGCCCGTGTGTAGTGTTAAGTGCACTTAGTTTTATGGTTCCGACGAGAGGCGATCATGGCCAAGCGCAGCAACCCGGCAATGAAGATTGCCCAGGAAACAGCCCACAGCGCGATGTTCGACGCCGCCGGCCAGCCCCGGCCCGGCCTGCACAAGGTGCTCCTGCGGGCGGTTGAAGTCCAGCGGCCGCTGGTGCTGGCCAATATCCGCAGGCTTCAGCGCAGGCATCCGCACGCCACCGCGGCGCAGCTCGCCGCCATCCTGGAGCGCGACTACCTGCTGGCCGTCACCGGCGGCGGTGCGCTGGTCGGCGGGGCTGCCGTGATTCCGGGCGTCGGAACTGCGGCCGCACTGGGTCTCTCGGCCGCCGCAGCAGTCGGATTCCTCGAAGCCACCGCACTGTATTCCACGGCTCTTGCTGAACTGCACGGGATCCGGATGGTGGACCCGGACAGAGCCAGCACCCTGGTCATGGCGGTCATGCTGGGCGAGGAAGGCACCCAGCTGCTGAGCTCGCTGAGCGGACAGGCCGCGGGCCGGGGCAAGGGGCCCACCCAGGCGTGGACCGCGGCCTTCACCCGCCGCGTCCCTCTCGCCGGCTTCGGTACAGTGCGGGCCAAGATGCAGACGATGTTCCTGCGCTCCCTGCTCAAGACCCAGGGCACAGCCTGGCTGGGCCGTGCCCTGCCCTTCGGTATCGGCGCCGTCGTAGGCGGCGTGGGCAACCGGGTGATGGGCCATGCGGTCGTCGCGAACGCCAAGGAAGCCTTCGGGCCCATCCCGGACACGATTCCGGGAGAACTGCAGGCCCTTGCGGAAACCACCGGCCCGGCCGCGCTCTACGAAACTTCCCTGGACGCGCAGCCGGACGGCGGCGCCCAGGGCGGCGGCACCCAGGGCGGCGGCACCCAGGACAGCGGCCGCCCGGACGGCGGCACCCGGGGCAGCGGCGCTCCGAAGACTTCAACGAAGGACGGCGGCACGTTTTGGATCTGAACACTGACCTGGGGGAGTCCTTCGGGACCTGGACCAAGGGCGCCGACGCCGCGATGTTTCCGCTGGTCACGAGCGCCAGCGTGGCCTGCGGGATGCACGCCGGGGACCCTGTGACCATGCTGGACACCTGCCGGGCGGCGTACGAGCTCGACGTCAACGTCGGTGCCCACATCGGCTACCCGGACCTGGCCGGCTTTGGCCTGCGCTCGCTGGATATGACCTTTGACGATCTCTTCGGCGCGGTCCTCTACCAGCTCGGGGCGCTCGACGGCGTCGCCCATGCCGTGGGCGCCTCGGTGGACTACGTCAAGCTGCACGGGGCGCTCTACGACCGCACCGTGCACGACGGCGAGCAGGCCTCCGCCGTGATCGCCGCTATCCAGGCCTACGATCCCGGACTGCCCGTCCTCGGCTTCCCCGGCTCAGCCCTGCTGGAAATCGCCAAGGAAGCCGGGCACCCCGTCTACTCCGAGGCCTTCGCCGACCGTGCCTACTTCCCCGACGGCACCCTCGTGCCGCGCACCGAGGTGGGGGCGGTGATGCTCGACGCCGGACAGGTTGCCGAGCGGGCGGTCAGGCTCGCCACAAGGGGCGAAATCGAGGCCGTCGACGGCACCGTGCTCCGGATCGAGCCGCAGTCGCTGTGCCTCGAGGGCGACACCCCCGGCTCCGTTGCCACGGCGACCGCGATCCGTGCGGCGCTGGAGGCTGCCGGCGTCGAGCTGGAGAGCTTCGCCTGACCCGCTGGCCCTGACCCGCTGGCCCTGAACTGCGGGGCCGGCCGGGCAGCTCCCGGGCCGCCCGGACCCGGGGCTGCCACAGTGTCCTAAGGCCCTGTTCCGGCCAGAAGGGGCACCCTAGCTTGAAGGAATGACTGCCGGAGACGCGGCGGGGCTGGACGGGCCCGCCTCGGATGCAATGTTGAAGCTGGGCCGATTCTTTACGAAATGGGACCAGACCGACGACGGCAGGGCGGTGTTCCGCGAGGGTGGCCGCAAGGGCGACATCTTCTACCGGGACCGCTGGAGCCACGACAAGGTGGTCCGGTCCACGCACGGGGTGAACTGCACCGGCTCCTGCTCCTGGAAGGTGTACGTCAAGGACGGAATCATCACCTGGGAATCCCAGCAGACTGACTACCCCTCCGTGGGCCCGGACAGCCCGGAATACGAGCCGCGGGGCTGCCCGCGCGGCGCGGCCTTCTCCTGGTACACCTATTCGCCCACCCGGGTGCGTTTTCCGTATGCGCGGGGCGTCCTCGTCGAGATGTACCGCGAGGCCAAGGCCCGGCTGGGTGACCCGGTGCTGGCCTTTGCCGACGTCGTGGGCGACCCCGCGCGGCGCCGCCGCTACCAGCAGGCCCGCGGCAAGGGCGGCCTGGTGCGGGTCTCCTGGCAGGAGGCGATCGAAATCGCCGCCGCCGCGCACGTGAACACCATCAAGGCCTACGGCCCGGACCGCTGCGCCGGCTTCTCGCCCATCCCGGCGATGTCCATGGTCTCGCACGCCGTGGGGACCCGCTTCATCCAGCTGATCGGCGGGGTGATGACTTCCTTCTACGACTGGTACGCCGACCTCCCCGTGGCCAGCCCGCAGGTGTTCGGGGACCAGACCGACGTCCCGGAATCGGGGGACTGGTGGGACGCCCGGTATCTGATGATGTGGGGCTCCAACGTCCCCGTCACCCGCACCCCGGACGCGCACTGGATGGCCGAGGTGCGGTACCGCGGCACCAAGGTGGTCACGGTCAGCCCGGACTACGCGGACAACACGAAGTTCGCCGACGAATGGCTCCCCGCGCAGGCCGGAACCGACGCCGCGCTGGCCATGGCGATGGGGCACGTCATGCTCAAGGAATTCTTCGTCGACCGTGAGGTGCCGTTCTTCGCCGACTACGTCCGCCAGTACACCGACCTGCCGTTCCTGGTCGGTCTCGAACGGCGCGACGACGGCACGCTGACACCGGCCAAGTTCCTCACCGCCAAGGACCTCCCTGCCGCTGCCGGGGCCGAGGACGCGGCGTTCCGCACCGTCCTGTTCGACAAGAAGACCGGGCTGCCGGCGGTCCCCAACGGCTCGATGGGCTTCCGCTACTCAGAGAGTGGCGAGGGCAAGTGGAATCTGGACCTCGGAGCGATCGAACCGGCGCTGTCCCTCCGGGAAGTCTCAACGGAAAGCGCCGAGATCCTGCTGCCGTGCTTCGAGGACGCCGGCGGGGACGGCAGCGTGCTCCGCCGCGGCGTGCCCGTCCTGGAGGTGGAAGGCCAGCTGGTCACCACCGTCTTCGACCTCATGCTGGCCCAGTACGGGGTCGGCCGCGACGGGCTCCCGGGGGACTGGGCAGCCGGCTACCAGGACGCAGCGACACCCTACACGCCGGCCTGGCAGGAGGAGATCACCTCCGTCCCGGCGCAGGCCTRCATCCGGGTGGCCCGCGAATTCGCCCGCAACGCCGAACAGTCCAAGGGCCGGTCCATGATCATCATGGGCGCCGGGATCTGCCAGTGGTTCCACGGCGATACCACCTACCGGGCGGTGCTGGCCCTGGTGATGCTGACCGGCTGCATGGGCCGCAACGGCGGCGGCTGGGCGCACTACGTCGGCCAGGAAAAGACCCGGCCGGTCACCGGCTGGCTGTCGCTGGCCAACGCGCTGGACTGGTCCCGGCCGCCGCGGACCATGATCGGCACCGGCTACTGGTACATGCACACGGACCAGTGGCGGCAGGACGGCTACTGCGCGGATGCGCTGAAGTCCCCGCTCTCCACCGGGGCCCTGGACGGCATGCACACCGCGGACGCCCTGGCCCAGTCCGCCCGGCTCGGCTGGATGCCGTTTTACCCGCAGTTCGACCGGAACCCGCTGGACCTCGCGGACGAAGCCGGGGCGGCCGTAGCCGCCGGCACCGCGACGGATGCCGCCGGCTACATCGCCGATGCCCTGAAGAGCCGCACCCTGAACCCGGCGATCGAGGACGTGGACGCCCCGGAAAACTGGCCGCGGACCCTCGTGCTGTGGCGCTCCAACCTGTTCGGCTCCTCGGCCAAGGGCAACGAGTACTTCCTGCGGAACCTGCTGGGAACCCACAACAACGTCCTGGGCCAGGACCATGCCGAGGGGCTCAAGCCCAAGGATGTGAAATGGCATGAGCAGGCGCCCGAAGGGAAGCTGGACCTGCTGGTTTCCGCGGACTTCCGGATGACCTCCACCACCCTGCTGTCCGACGTCGTGTTCCCGGCCGCCACCTGGTATGAAAAGCACGACCTGTCCTCCACCGACATGCACCCGTTCGTTCACGCCTTCACCCCCGCGATTGACCCGCCGTGGGAGACCAAGACGGACTTCGACACCTTCCACCTGCTGGCCCAGGAGTTCTCCCGGCAGGCCAAAACCCACCTCGGCGTCCGCCGGGACCTGGTGAGCGTGCCGCTGCAGCACGACACGCCCGGCCAGCTGGCCCAGCCCGGCGGGATTGTGCGGGACTGGCGGGACATGTCCGTCCCCGCGGTCCCGGGTCAGAACATGCCCATTTTTTCCGTCGTCGAGCGGGACTACACCGCCATCGCGGACAAGCTCGCCGCCGTCGGGCCGCTGGCGGACAAACTGGGCTTCACGGTCAAGAACGTCACGTACAAACTTGCCGGGCCGTTGGACCGGCTCAGCCGTTCCAACGGGGTGATGCTTGGCGGTGCCGCGGACGGCCGTCCCGCGATCGACACGGACGCGAAGATGGCCGAGGCCATCCTGGCGTTCTCCGGCACCACCAACGGGGCGCTGGCCGTGCAGGGATTCAAGGACCTGGAAATCCGCACCGGGAGGAAACTGGCGGACCTGGCCGCGGGCTCCGAAGAAAAATTCATCACTTTCGCCCAGACCCAGGCCGGCCCGGTTCCGGTGATCACCTCGCCGGAATGGTCCGGCTCCGAGACCGGCGGCCGGCGCTATGCGCCCTTCACCATCAACGTCGAGCGGCTCAAGCCCTTCCACACGCTGACCGGCCGGATGCACTTCTTCCTGGACCACGACTGGATCCGGGACATCGGCGAGGCGCTGCCGATCTACCGGCCGCCGCTGGACATGCACCGGCTCTTCGGCGAGCCCAAACTCGGCCAGGACGGGAAACTGGAGGTGGTGGTCCGCTACCTGACCCCGCACTCCAAGTGGTCCATCCACTCCGAATACCAGGACAACCTGCTGATGCTCTCGCTCTCCCGAGGCGGCCCGACCGTCTGGATGAGCCCGGCCGACGCGGCGGCCATCGAGGTCAAGGACAACGACTGGGTGGAGTGCCTGAACATCAACGGCGTCCTGGTGGCCCGGGCCATCGTCAGCCACCGGATGCCGGCCGGCGTGGTCTATGTGCACCACGCGCAGGAACGCACCATTGACGTGCCCAAGTCCGAGGCCACCGGGCGGCGCGGCGGCATCCACAACTCCGTGACCCGGCTGCTGGTCAAGCCCTCGCACCTGATCGGCGGCTACGCCCAGCTCGCCTACGCGTTCAACTACCTTGGCCCCACCGGAAACCAGCGCGACATGGTGGCCACCGTCCGGCGTCGTTCCCAGGAGGTGCAGTACTGATGCGTGTCATGGCCCAAATGGGCATGGTCATGAACCTGGACAAATGCATCGGCTGCCACACCTGTTCCGTGACCTGCAAGCAGGCCTGGACCAACCGTGCCGGCACCGAATACGTGTGGTTCAACAACGTCGAAACCCGCCCAGGGCAGGGCTATCCGCGCCGCTACGAGGACCAGGAGAAGTGGCACGGCGGCTGGGCGCTGAACAAGCGCGGGAAACTGGTGCTCAAGGCCGGCGGCCGGGTCAAGAAGCTCTTCGGGATCTTCGCCAGCCCGGTCCAGCCCGAGCTCAAGGACTACTACGAGCCATGGACCTACGACTACAAGACCCTCGTTGACGCGCCCCTGGGCGACGACTTCCCGGTGGCCCGGCCCAAGTCCCTGATCACCGGGGAGGACACCAAGATCACCTGGTCCGCGAACTGGGACGATGACCTCGGCGGCTCCGCCGAGAACGGCCACCTGGACCCGATCGTGGAGAAGGTCCGGCGGGAATCCGAGGACAAGATCAAGTTCGCGTACGAACAAACCTTCATGTTCTACCTGCCGCGGATCTGCGAGCACTGCCTGAACCCGTCCTGCATGGCTTCCTGCCCCTCCGGCGCGATCTACAAGCGGGTGGAGGACGGGATTGTGCTGGTGGACCAGGACAAATGCCGCGGCTGGCGCCAGTGCGTCACCGGCTGCCCCTACAAGAAGATCTACTTCAACCACAAGACCGGCAAAGCCGAGAAGTGCACCTTCTGCTACCCGCGGGTGGAGGTGGGGCTCCCGACAGTCTGCTCCGAGACCTGCGTGGGCCGGCTGCGGTACCTGGGGCTGTTCCTGTACGACGCCGACGCCGTCACCGCGGCGGCCTCCGTCACGGACCCCCGGGAGCTCTACGACGCCCAGATGGACGTGCTTCTGGACCCGAACGACCCCGCCGTCCAGGACGAGGCCCGGGCCCAGGGCATCCCCGAAGACTGGATCGACGCCGCCGTGCGCTCGCCGGTCTACGCCCTGGCCAAGGTCTACAAGGTGGCGCTGCCGCTGCACCCGGAATACCGGACCATGCCGATGGTCTGGTACGTGCCGCCGCTCTCACCCGTGGTGGACCTGCTGCGCGACCAGGGCCACGACGGCGAGGACACCGGCAACCTTTTCGGCGCCATCGACGCGCTGCGCATCCCGGTGGAATACCTCGCTGAACTCTTCACCGCCGGCGACGCGGACCGGGTCACCGCGGTGCTGAAGAAGCTCGCCGCCATGCGCTCCTTCATGCGCGGCATCAGCCTCGGCAACGACCCGGACGACGCCATCCCGGAGGCCGTGGGGATGGACAGCCAGAGCATGTACGAGATGTACCGACTGATGGCGATCGCGAAATACGAGGAGCGCTACGTCATCCCGAAGGCCCACGTGGAACAGGCCCACGACCTCGAGGAAATGGGCTGTTCGCTCGACTTCGAGGGCGGCCCCGGCATGCAGGATACCGCTCACTTCGGCGAAGCCAGCGGCCGGCCCGTCCCCGTGGCGGTGGAAACCTTCAACGCCCTCCGGGACCGGCAGACCTCCGGCTCCGCGCCCGGCGAAACCACACTGCGCGGCAGGGTGAACCTGCTGAACTGGGACGGCACCGGAGCGCCCTCCGGGCTTTTTCCGGAAAAGGCGTTGCTTCCGGAAAAACCGCCTCCGGAGAAACCGCCGCCGCCGAAACCGGCGGCCCCCGCGGAATCCCCTCCGGCGGGGGAGCAGCCATGACCCGCCGCCAGCAGGTCCTCTACCTCGCCGCGGCCTGGTGCCTGTCCTACCCTGACGAGGAACTGACCGGCCGGGTCCCGCTGATGCGGGCCGCTCTGGCAGAGTTCCCCGGCGCCACGGCGGACTTCGTTGCAGTCCTGGACCAGCTGGAGTCCACGCCGCCGATCCAGCTCCAGTCCCAGTACGTGCGCGAGTTCGACCTCGGAAAGCGCCACGCCCTGCACCTTTCCTACTGGACTGACGGGGACACCCGGCGCCGCGGCGAGGTTCTGGGCAACTTCAAGAAGACCTACCGGCAAAGCGACATCCTGGTGGACACCCACGGCGAACTGCCCGACTACCTCCCGATGGTCCTCGAATACGCCGCGCTGGTGGACCTGGCGGCCGGCCGCGAGCTGCTGACGCGCTTCCGGGCGAGCCTGGAGATGCTCCGCTTCGGGCTGCTCCGGGACCAGCTGCCGCACGCCCGGATCCTGCAGGCCGTCTGCGCCACGCTGCCCGGGAAATCCCCGGCGGACGAGCAGGCCGTCATGCGGATGGCCGGCTACGGCCCGCCCACCGAGGCCGTGGGCCTGGACCCGTACGATCCGCGCCTGCTGCCCGTGAAGGGGGCCTGAGCATGCTGGCATTCGAAGCGGAACCCGGATCCGCCGTCGGACTCTCCGCACTGGACATCGTGCTGTGGGGCGTTCTCCCGTACGTCATGGTGGTGGTTTTGGTCGGCGGGCTTCTCTGGCGCTACAAGTACGACCAGTTCGGCTGGACCACGAGGTCTTCCCAGCTCTATGAGTCCAGGCTGCTGAGGATTGCGTCCCCGTTGTTCCACTTTGGCCTGCTCGCCGTAATCGCCGGTCACTTCTTCGGCCTGGTCATTCCGATGGGCTGGACCCAGGCGGCCGGGATGAGCCAGGAGTTCTACCACTTCAACGCCCTGCTGGTCGGCGGAATCGCCGGGGTCGGAACGCTGGGCGGGATCCTCCTGCTGATCTACCGCCGCCGGACCACCGGGCCGGTCTTCATGGCCACCACCGGCAATGACAAGACCATGTACGTGGTGCTCACCGCGGCCATTGTGTTCGGGCTGTGGACCACCTTGGCGAGTGTCTTCGAGGGCGAGCACGGGCACAATTACCGCGAGACCGTGGCCCCGTGGTTCCGCTCGCTGTTCATCTTCCAGCCCGACATCGCGGCGATGGCCGCGGCGCCGTTCTCCTTCCACCTGCACACCCTGGTAGGCATGGCGCTGTTCGTGATCTGGCCGTTCACGCGCCTGGTCCATGCCTTCACGGCCCCGTTCCACTACCTCTTCCGCCCCTACATCGTCTACCGCTCCCGGGACCGGGAAACCGGTGGGGCCGGGGCCAAAGGCACAGCCGGCGCTGCCGGCGCCCGGAGCTCCACGGCCGGCGCGCGGCGGGGCTGGTCCGCCGTCGGAACCCGGGACCGGGACACCAGGAACCGGTGACCCGGTGCCATCGCTGAAGCTGAGTTGCTGAACTGCTTGTTGACCAAGGAAGGAGACCGCCGTGGCCGGAGCAATGTTCCCGCCCGTTGCCGCCCCTGCGGGCCGGGCGCTCAATCTGACGCTCGCCACCTCGACCTCCGTGGTGTGCTTCTGGGCCTGGAACTCCATCGCCACGCTGAGCGCGTTCTACACCCAGCACCTGCACCTCAATCCGGCCACCACCGGCGTGCTCGTGGCCATGCCCGTCTTCGTCGGCTCGCTGGGGCGGATCGTCGTCGGCGCCTTGACGGACAAGTACGGCGGCCGCGCCATGTTCACTTTTGTCCTGCTGGCCTCCATCGTCCCGATCCTGCTGGTTTCCGTCGGCGGTAGCCTCGACTCCTTCGCCGTAGTGCTGGCTGCCGGCGTGCTGCTGGGGGTCGCCGGAACCGTCTTCGCCGTCGGGATCCCCTTCGTCAGCGCTTGGTACGAGCCCGCCCGGCGGGGTTTCGCCACCGGCGTCTTCGGCGCGGGCATGGGCGGAACGGCCCTGGCCGCCTTCCTGAACCCCCGGCTTGTCGCCGCCATCGGCTACGTTCCCACCCACCTGCTGATCGCCGCGATTCTGGCGGTCATGGCCGCCATCATCTGGTTCCGAATGAAGGAGGCGCCGGGCTGGACCCGCAGCAACGCGCCCGTGATGCCCAAGCTGATCGACGCCGCGAAGACCCCGGTCACGTGGAAGCTGTGCTTCCTCTACGCAGTCCTCTTCGGTGGCTTCGTCTCCTTCGCCACGTATCTGCCCACGTACCTCCGGGATGTCTACAGCTTCGATCCCAGCGCCGCCGGCGCCCGCACCGCGGGGTTTGCGCTCGCCGCCGTGCTGGCGCGCCCGGTGGGCGGCGTACTCGCCGAC
The DNA here is from genome assembly GCF_056406825.1 of Arthrobacter sp. P1_A5. Classification (NCBI taxonomy): domain Bacteria; kingdom Bacillati; phylum Actinomycetota; class Actinomycetes; order Micrococcales; family Micrococcaceae; genus Arthrobacter; species Arthrobacter sp. P1_A5. The sequence continues at coordinate 16,086 of NZ_JBFTZL010000041.1, forward strand.
AAGATCGGTCCCAAGCCCGTGGTGATCGCCGCCCTCGCCGGCGTCGCTGTCCTCGCCTGGGTGGTGAACCTGCAGCCCGACGGCGATGTCCCCGCCGGCCTGACGTTCGTCGCCATGGCGGCGGCGCTGGGCCTGGGCACGGGCGGGGTGTTCGCCTGGGTGGGGGTCCTCGCGCCGGAGGGCAAGGTCGGCAGCATCAGCGGGGTGGTCAGCGCGGCCGGCGGCCTGGGCGGCTACTTCCCGCCGCTGATCATGGGCGCCACCTATGACGCCGCGGCGCACAGCTACGCGATCGGGCTGCTGCTGCTAGTCGCCACGGCGCTCGCGGCGCTGGTCTTCACCATCTTCGCCATGCACGGCAGGACCAAGGCCAAGGTCGCGGCCGCCTAGCGCAGCCCAGGGACTAGCCGAACAGCAGGGTGGCCAGCGTAAAGATGGCCAGCCCGGCCAGGGCGCCCACCACCGTGCCGTTGATCCGGATGAACTGCAGGTCCCTGCCGACCTGCAGCTCGATCTTCTGCGACGTCTCTTCGGCATCCCAGCGGGCCACGGTGTCCGTGATGACCCCCGCGATGTCCGAGCGGTAGGTCTTCACGAGGTAGCCGGCCGCGTCGCCGATCCAGGCGTTCACCTTGCCGGCGAGCTCGGGATCGACCAGCAGCCGGGTGCCGAAGTCATGCACGGCCGCCTTGAACTTGACGGTCAGTTCGCTGTGCGGGTCATCGACGGCGGTGAGCAGGGCCGTCTTGATGGTGTCCCAGGTGCGGGAGGCGAGCTCGCGGACCTCCGGGTCGCCGAGCACTTGGGCCTTGATGCCCTCGGCGCGGGCGATCATGACAGGATCACGCTGCAGGTCCTGCGCGAGTTCCTTGAGGTACTTGTCGATCGAGAGGCGGACCTGGTGCTGCGGGTCGGACTGCACGGCGCGGGTGAACTTGAGGATCTCCACGTACACCTTGTCGCCCACCAGCCCGTCCACGAACGAGGGCACCCACGTCGGGGACCGGTCGGTGACCAGCCTGTTGACCGTCTCCTGGTTGTCCCGCACCCAGTCCACGGTGCGGTCCACCATTAGGTCCACCAGCGCATGGTGGTGCCCGTCGTCGAAGATCCGCTCGGCGAGCCGGCCCACCGGCGGCCCCCACGGCGGGGTGAGCAGGTGCTTACGGACCATGGACTCGATCACGGCCTGGACGTCGTCGTCGTTGAGCACCTTGAACGCGCCGCGGATGACGGCGGCACCCTCCTTGGCGACCCGGTCCGGGCCGCCGGGGCTGGACAGCCAGGCGCCGGCCTTGCGCGCAATGTCTGCGGACGCCAGCTTCTCCTGGACCACCTGTTCGGAGAGGAAATTGGTTTCCACGAATTCGCCCAGCGAGGCGCCGATCTGGTCCTTGCGGCGCGGGATGATCGCGGTGTGCGGGATCTTGATGCCCATGGGGTACTTGAACAGGGCCGTGACGGCGAACCAGTCCGCGAGGGCACCGACCATGCCGCCCTCGGCCGCGGCGCGGACATATTCGAGCCCCGGATACTGCTTCTGCAGGGCGAACGCGACGATGAAAATCACCGCCATGACGATCAGCAGCGAGAGGGCCAGGAGCTTCATCCGGCGCAGCGCCGCGGCCTTCTCGCGGTCGCTGGAGGCAGCGGAACGCTGCCCGGGGGGACCGCCCGGCCGGGCGCCGCCCGGACGTCCCGCGGCACCGGTCAGGGAAGTTGCCTCAGTATTCACCTGCATGAGCCCAGCCTAGCCCGCCACGGAAACGGACGGTCCGCTAACGTGGCACCATGACCACTGATGAGCCTGCCGCCGCCGCCCGGCCTTTGGTCTATGCCCACCGCGGCTCCAGCGGAACCTTCGCCGAGCACACCCGGGCCGCGTACCTGCAGGYCATCGCCGACGGCGCCGACGGTGTGGAATGCGATGTCCACCTGACCCGGGACCAGCACGTGGTGCTCCTGCACGATGCCACCCTGGACCGCACCTCGGACGGCACGGGCCAGGTGGCCGACCGGACCCTGCAAGAACTCCAGGAACTGGACTTCTCCTCCTGGAAGGGAGTCCGGATCCCGGAKGCCTACGGCGCCAAGTCCGGGCAGTTCCTGACCCTGCCGGACCTGCTCGACATCCTGCGCGCGGCCGGCCGCGGGATCGGGCTGGCGATCGAGTTTAAACACCCGAGCCCGTACCAGCTCAGACTCGAGGACCGGGCCCTGGAGGTCCTGAGGGTCGAGGGCTGGGATCCGCGGACGTCGATGCTGGAGAACATCACGGTTTCCTTCATGAGCTTTAGCCCCGACTCCGTAAAACACCTCCTGGAGTCCGTGCCGGCCGCGGCCGTCTGCCAGCTCGTGGACGACGTCAATGTGGCGGACATCCGGGAGGAACTGGGCCTCGGTGCCCTGACCGGCGGGGCGCTGGCCAACGTGATGAAGGCCGCCCAGGCTGAGGGGGAACGGATCCTGGCGGCGGCCGAGGCGGGCATTGCCGGCCCCGGCATCGGGTACGTCCGCACGCACGCCCCGGCCGTTCAGCGCTGGCTCGCCTCGGGGCTGCGGTGCCGGGTGTGGACGGTCGACACCGAGGACGACGTCGAACGGTGCCGGAAACTCGGGATCCAGGAGATCACMACCAACTGGCCGGCCCAGGTCCTCTCCCAGCTCATGGCGGACAGCCGGCCCCCACGGTAGCCGCCTGGCCGCTCCACGGATCCTGGGCCGACATCTTCACATCCCCTGCGTCCCCGCGGATTACGGCCGGCGTGGCCGCTGTGGTTGAGTTGTTGCATGCCATTTCGCCGGCCCGTCCCGGACCTCCAGACGCTATCCGCGGCAGCGATGAGCGCGCTGCTGCTCACCAGTGCCGCCAAGCACTTCCGCGAGCCTGAATTTTTCCACCCGGTGGTACCCGACTTCCTGTGCCGGGACGACTCCGGCGAGCAGCCGAACGGGCCCCTGGCCGTCCTGTCCCGTGAGGAATGGGTGGCAGTGAGCGGGCTGCTGGAAGCCGCCGCCGCCGTCGGGCTCCTGGTCCCGGCCACCCGGAGGGCCGCCGCGGGCTGTGTCACGGCGCTGTTCGCAGCCTTCCTCGCCGGCCACGTGGACGCCCTGCGCAAAGCCTACGGGCCGGAGGGCTCGCCTCGCCGGCGACGCGTGCACACCCTGCGGCTCCCGCTCCAGGCGCCCCTCATCGCATGGGCCTGGACTTTGACACGGCGGAACCGGCGCCCGTGAAAATCCTGCAGTCACCGGCGGTGCGGATCGGTTTGTCGATCAGCATCGCCACCGGGCTCTACGGCGTCTCCTTCGGCGCGCTGTCCGTAACCTCAGGCCTGGATTTCTGGCAGACCATGGCGCTGAGCCTGCTGCTGTTCAGCGGCGGCTCGCAGTTCGCCTTCATCGGTGTGGTGGCCGGCGGCGGGTCCGGCGTCGCGGCGATGGGCGCCGCGACGCTGCTGGGCATGCGCAACGGCATCTACGGCATGCAGATCAATGCCCTCCTGCAGCCGCGAGGGTGGCGGAAGTTTGCCGCGGCCCAACTGACCATCGATGAGTCCACCGCCACCAGCACCGGGCAGACGGATCCCGACGAGCAGAAACGCGGCTTCTGGACCGCCGGAATCGGCGTCTTTGTTCTCTGGAACCTGTTCACCGCCCTCGGCGCATTGGCCGGCGGGGCACTCGGGGATCCCAAACAGTGGGGACTGGACGGCGCCGCCGTGGCGGCCTTCCTGGGCCTGCTCTGGCCGCGGCTGAAAGGTAGGGAACCTGTGGCCATCGCGGTGGTCTGCGCGCTGGCCACCGTGCTGGCCGTGCCGTTCGTGCCCCCGGGAGTGCCGATCCTCGTCGCCGCCGTGGTCGCGGCGGGGATCGGCTGGTTCAGCCACGGCCGCAGCGACGAGGGCCTGGAGCCGGACGTCGATCCGTACGCGGAGGACCACGTGCACCACCACCACGACCCTGCCCGCGATTCCCGCGGTGACCGCTCCGGAGACGACGCATGAACCTCTGGATGTGGCTGCTGCTCTCCTGCCTGCTCGCCTACGCCTGGAAGCTGCTCGGCTACCTGGTGCCGGCCAGCCTGCTCCGCAACCCGCGGACGTCCAGGATTGCCGGGACCATGACAATCGGGCTGCTGGCGTCCCTGACGGTGGTCAATGCCGTCGCCTCCGGCCAGTCGCTCGTCCTGGACGCCCGGCTTGGCGCCTTGGCGGCGGCGGCCATCGCTTTGTGGTTGCGCGCGCCGTTCCTGGTGGTGGTGATCGCCGGCGCGGCCGCGGCCGCCGGGCTCCGGCTGCTCGGCTGGGACTGACCCGTTCGTGGGACGCCTGACCGCGCTGGGCCGCGGACCGGCTGTGGGTGCGGCCGGAACGGTCTTTAGTCCCTACTTGGTGCCGGGATCGCATGGGAGCATTCGAACATGACTGAACACGACGGCGAGCTGCCGGCTGCCGACCGGGAGGCTGCCGATGAGCAGGCCGCGGAGCAGCAGGCCGCGGAGCAGCAGGCCGCGGAGCCGCGCAAGGATCAGCGCACCAAGGCGCACGAGCCGTATGTTTCCGGCGGGGCTGAGTCCACCCGGGAAATGCGCGAAATGTCCCGCCGCCGTCGGGAAGCCGAAGAGAAGCTTCAGCAACACCTTCTCGAAGCCAAGGAAAAGCCGGCCGAAGACTAGCGCGGGGCACCGGGCTGTCGGGGCACCTGCAGGAACCGGCGCTTATGGGTGCTAGCCGAGAACGGCGTCGAACGCGGTGCCCGTCAGCGGGGCCTGCGGCGGCAACGCCCGGTCCGGCCGCTCCGTCCGGATGGCGTCCTCAACCAGCGCCACGGGCCGGCGCCACGCGTCGGAGCCCGGCTCCATGGTGTCCACGACGCCGATCAGCATGGCCAGCAGGCGGATCATGTCCGTCATGGAAATATCGCTGCGCAGGGTGCCCTGCCCCTGGCCCCGGCCCAGCAGCACGGCGATGGATTCAATCAGGCCGCCCGTGATCCCGGTCAGCAGCCCGCGCCGGCCCGCGACAGCTCCCAGCAGGTTGGCTTCTTCGCTGGCGACATGCATCGTGGCATCGATGACCCGAAAGAGCCCTGCGGCGGCGTCAGGATCGGCCAGGGCCTCATCGATGGCCGGATCCACCTGCAGCCGGAGCTGCTGGTTCAGGGCAGCGAGCACCAGCTCTTCCTTGTCGGCGAAATTCCGGAAAAGGGTGGCGGGACCCACGCCGGCGGTGACGGCAATGGTCTGCAGCGGCACCTCGGGGCCGTGCTCGCGGAAGCACTGGCGGGCCGCGGCGATGATTTTGTCCACGTTGCGCGCGGCATCTGCGCGGAGCGGCCTGCGGTCTACTGCCCGGTTCATTTGCCTAGGGTAGCAACGCGAAGGGTGCGCGAACCTGTTACCGGCGGGTAGTGACTTATGTGACGGTGGCGGAGGTGCCCCCGGCCGCTGCCGGGCTGGAATCGCGTGAAAGACTAGTGCCGGACAGCCCGGAAGTTTTCGCCCCCGGTGTCCTGACTGAGTGAAGGGAACCACCACATGCTGGTCGCATTCTCCGTAGCACCCTCCGGTGACCCAGCCAACGGGCAAGCGCCCGGCGACGCGTCGGTCCACGACGCCGTCGCGGCGGCGGTGCGGATCGTCCGGGAGTCGGGCCTGCCCAACCGGACGAGTTCCATGTTCACCGAGATCGAGGGGGACTGGGACGAGGTCATGGACGTCGTCAAGCGGGCCACGGACGCGGTGGGCGCCTACGGTTCGCGCGTCTCGCTGGTCCTCAAGGCGGACATCCGGCCGGGCTACAGCGGCGAGCTGACCGGCAAGGTGGAACGGCTGGAAGACGCCATCGACGGGCAGGGCGCCGTCGGGGCCGGCCCGCAAATCCCAACCCGGCCGGGAAACTAGGCGTACTGAGCCGGACCGCACGCCGAAACGCGGGCGGGAACGGGGCGCCCGGAGGGGTACCGCCGGGCGCGGGCGGCTGGAACACTGGGGGCATGATCGAGCATCAATCCGCCCCCGGCTGGGTCGCCGTCGAGAACTTCCTCTCCGACGCGGTGGTCCGCCCGGACCGTTCACTCAAGCGCGCCGTCACCAGCGCGCTTGAGGCAGGCATGCCGCCCATCGAAGTGGCCCCCAACGCCGGCAAACTCCTGAAGCTGCTGGTCCAGCTCTCCGGTGCCCGCCGCGTCCTGGAGATCGGTACGCTGGCCGGCTTCAGCACCATCTGGATGGCCCAGGGACTGCCCGACGACGGCCGGCTGGTCACCTGCGAATACCTCCCCCGGCACGCCCGCGTCGCGCGCACCAACGTTGACGACGCCGGGCTGGGCCACAAGGTGGACATCCGGGTCGGCGCGGCGCTGGACACCCTGCCCGAGCTGGAAAGCGAAGCCGGGCCGCCCTTCGATTTCGTGTTCATCGATGCCGACAAGGAAAACAACCCACACTACCTGGACTGGGCCATCCGGCTTGGCCGGCCCGGCACCACCATCGTGGTGGACAACGTCGTGTGGGAGGGTGCAGTGCTGGACGCGTCGATGGACCCGGTCAACGCCCCCGGAATCATCAGCACCCTCCAGATGATGGGCGATGACCCGCGGCTGGACGGCACCGTGATCCAGACCGTGGGTTCGAAAGGCTGGGACGGCTTCGCCCTCGCGATCGTCCGCTAGGTGCAAGAGATTGTCCGCCGGGGCGAACGCGCCGGTGGCAGCCGACCCCGTGAAGCGCCCGGCCACCCCCAAGTGCTAAGTATGCTTAGATTACTTGTCGACGGCGCCAGCGATGGCGGCGCGGCCGCGGACGCGCAGGACTTCAGCCACGTGGCCGGGCCCAGCCCGATCCGCCCAGCCCGATCCGCCCAGCCCGATCCGCCCAGCCCGATCCGCCCAGCCCGAAGGAACACAGGCAGCCGAAATGAACGGGATCCCCATCTCGCACCACCCCCTACCTGTCCGGATCAGCTCCGCGGCCGCAGACCTGGTGACGATCAGCCCCCTGCTGTCCGAGGCGCAGGACGCCGTCGGCGATGTGCCGGCGCTGCTGGAGCTGGCCAAGGCGGCCGCGGCGGCGGCGCCCAAACCAGGGGACGGCCGGACCGCGTTCCTGTGGGAGATTCTGGCCTCCGTGACCGCCGTCGATGTCGCCGCCGGACGGGTGCTGGAACCACACCTGGATGGCGTGGCGATCCTGGCCCAGGCCGGCGACGAGGCGGCACGGCACGGCCGGGACTGCCCGGATCCCGACGGTGCCGACTTCGACGGGACCTGGGGTGTGTTCGCCGCCGAGGCGCCCGGCCTGCGGCTTGAAGCCAAGGAAGCCGCAGACGGCTGGATCCTGCAGGGATCCAAGCCCTGGTGCTCGCTCGCCGCCCAGCTGGACCATGCCGTGCTGACGGCCCATCTGGAGGCCGGAGGCCGGGCCGCCTTCGCCGTCGACCTCCACGCGAACGGGGTGGGCTTCGCGAATCCGGAGTGGACCAGCCGGGGGCTGCGCGAGATTCCCAGCGGCACAGTCCACTTCGAGGCCGTTTCCGCCGTGCCCCTCGGCGGCGCCGGCTGGTACTACCAGCGCCCGGGTTTCGCATGGGGCGGCATGGGCGTGGCCGCCTGCTGGCTCGGCGGCGCCGTCGCCGTGGCGCGCAGCTTCGCCGACTCCCTGCGGCACGCCGCCGACGGCGGACGGGAACCGGACCAGATTGCACTGGCCCACCTCGGCGAGATTGACCGAACGCTGGCCGCCCTGACCGCCTACCTGGCCGGCACGTCCGCGAGGATCGACGCCGGCGAACTCTCGGACCGCGGTGCGTGGCAGGAAGCTCTGCGCGTTCGCGGCAGCGTGGCCGCCGCCGTCGAACGCGTCCAGACGCTCGTGAGCCAAAATCTCGGTCCGGCCCCGCTCGCCTTTGACGAGCGCTACGGAAAACGGATGGCCGATCTCGCCCTGTACATCCGCCAGCACCACGCGATGCGCGACGACGCGCAGCTGGGCGCCCTGGCACTGGCCGAAAGCAACCCATGGTGACCTTCACCCACAACGACGCCGGGACCACCGAGGCCGCCTGGGCCGGCAGCCGTGCCGCCGGGCTGCCGGACCTGCCGCTGGATGACGGGGCGCTCGCCGGCCGGGCCTTCGTTGTCCTGGCCGCGCACCCGGACGACGAATCGCTCGGGGCCGGCGGGCTGCTGGCCCGGCTGCACGCCGTCGGCGCCACGGTCCGCGTGCTGCTGTGCACGGCGGGGGAAGGATCCCACCCCGGCTCGCCAACGACGACGCCGGAACAACTCGCGGCGGTACGGCTGCAGGAGTTCGGCGATGCCCTGAAACGCCTTTCCGGGGTCGGGAACGGGGCCGGGGACGTGGCGTGGCAGTGCCTGGGCCTGCCCGACGGTCACCTCGCCGGGCACCGGGAAGAGATCCGGGCCGCCGTCCGGGACGCGGTCCGGGAGGCGGCGGCCGTATGCGGTCGCGCCGCCGACGAGGTGGTCCTCGTGGCGCCCTACCGCTCCGATGGCCACACCGACCACGACGTCCTCGGATCCGTTGCCGCCGGGCTCAGCGCCGCGGCGGGCCACGCCCTCCTCGAGTACCCCATCTGGTACTGGCTGTGGGCGGCACCAGGCGCGCCGGACGCCGGCGGCGACCCGGCCGGCCTGACCGGACCCGG
>NZ_JBFTZL010000042.1:0-47151 GCF_056406825.1 Arthrobacter sp. P1_A5
GCTCCGGACCAGCGCTCCTCGGATMCGCGCCGCCCCTGTCCGAATCCGCAGCGCAAATCCGGTTCCGCAACCGCGTCCGGTTCCGCGGTCCTGACGCTCCCGGACGCACTCCCCCGCACACAAAAGACCCCCGTCCGGACTGGACGGGGGTCTTCTGCTAGTCGGGGCGAAGCGGCTTACAGCTTGCCGAATTCTTCCTTGACCGGCTTGTAGGTGTTGTCATCCTGGTACTCGTAGATGCCGATGTAGGCTTCCGTCGGGTCGCCGGCGTCGGAGAACGTTACGGGGCCGGACTGGCCGTCGTAGTCGATGTCCTTACCGTTGCGGAGCAGGGTGACGCAGCTCGGGAAGGTGTTGCACTTCTCGCCGCCCTCAGAGACTGCCTTGAGCTGGGCTGCGATGTCGGTGCCCTTGGTGCTCTTGGCTGCCTCGGCCGCCAGTGCGATCAGGTTCACTGCGTCGTAGGACTCGCCGGAGTAGCTGTAGTCCTTCAGCGCCGGGTCAATCCCCAGGAGCTTCTTCTTGAAGTCCTCCTTGGCGAAGGTGCCCGGGATGGTGCCCTGGGCGCCCTTCAGGGTTCCTGCCTGGAAGTCCTTGCTGTAATCGGACATGTTGCCGTCCACCATGAAGATCTGGGTCGGCTTGACGCCCTTGCCCGTCATCAGCGGAACGATGCTCTTGGCCTGGTCGAAGGTGATCAGGGCAATGGCATCCGGCTTGGCGGCGAGAACCTTGTCCACCTGGCTGCTGAACTGGGAATCGCCTTCATTGAACAGCTCCTGGGCAACAACCTTGCCGCCGGCCGCCTCGAAAGCCGCTTGGACGTTCTTCGCAAGGCCGGTTCCGTAGGCGTCGTTCAGGACGATCATGCCGACCGTCTGGGCGCCACAGGTGGCCATGTAGTTGCCGAGGACCTTGCCCTGGAGCACGTCCGAGGGCGCGGTCCGCCAGTAGAGGCCCTTGTCATCCCACGCCGTGAAGTCCGGGGAGGTGTTGGCCGGGGAGAACTGGACGACGCCGGCACCGGTGATCTGGTTGATCACGGTCTTGGAGACACCCGAGGAGGCGGCGCCGACGATTGCGCTGACCCCCTGTCCGAGCAGTGCCGTGGTGGACTGGGTGGCGATGTCGGTCTTGGTGTCGCCGGAGTCACGGTGGATGACCTCTACCGGCTTGCCCAGGACGCCGCCGGCATCGTTGACCTCCTTGATGCCGAGGTTGACACCTGCAATTTCGGGCGGGCCGAGGAAGGCCAGCGAACCCGTCGTCGGCAGGAGCGAGCCGATCTTCAGGGGCGTGGGGGTGGTGGTGGCCGAGGCGGGCACAGTGCCCGCTTCGCCGGCGGCGCTGGTACCGCCACCGGTGGCACTGGGTGCCGGGCACGCGATTCCCGCGGCCGCGGCTGAGCTGGATCCCGACGAACTCGGGGCGGGTGAACCGCCACAAGCCGTAGCCAAAAGGGCAACGCCGAGGCTAAGCACGGTGAGCTTAGCGACGCGGGGCGCAACCCGGGGGAGTGAAGTCATGTACAAGCTCCTCGATCTAAAGGTGCGAWCGGCCTTTGACGCGAAAGATCAGGTGTTCCTGATTCCACTTCAAGCTAGTGCAATTTCGACGTGAAAATAAGTGACTACGGTCACATCCTTATAACACTCGTTGCATAGAGGAAATCTGGACGGTTTGCGGCGGCTGTTTTGCCGGGGGCGACGGCCCGGAACGGCTGCCCGGGTCAGGCGACCCCGAGGGCAAGCACGTGCGGGGGACAAGCCCGTGCGAGGGGCCAGGGAACGCCGGGGGTCAGGGCCGCCCGGCTGTCGGGCGCGGCAGGGCGGCGCGCAGCTCAGTGCCCCAGGTGGGACTCGAACCCACAACACGCGGATTTTAAGTCCGCTGCCTCTGCCAATTGGGCTACTGGGGCGCCCGGTCAATGGTATCCCGCCGCCGGGCGGATCAGTCCGCGAAAGGCTCCGCGTAGCGGAAGGTGCCGCTCACGCCGCCGGGCCAGACGGCGAGCGGCAGCAACTGGAAGTGCGCGGCCCAGCCTGCCTCCGGCGGCGCCACCCCGAGCGAGGTGGACGGAACAAAGCCGAAGCGGGAGTAGTACTCGGGGCTGCCCAGCAGGGCTATCCCCCGCTCCCCCGCGGTGTTGGCCCGCGCCACGGTCTCGTTCATGAGCGCGGTGCCGATGCCGTGGCGCTGCAGCCGCGGCACCACCCCGATCGGCCCGAGGCCGAGCAGCTCCAGCCCGTCCACCCATCCGCGGGTGCTGATCACATGCCCCACGATTTCGCCGTCGAGTTCGGCCACGATGCTGAACGGCTGCAGGTATTCCTGGCACTCGAACAACCGCGCCAGCAGCTTCACCTCCTCGGGTTCGCCGTCGACGTGTTCCCCGGTGGCGGGCGAAATCGCAAACGCGGCGGCGGTGAGGGCGAGGATGGCGGGACGGTCCGCCGGTTCCTCGCTGCGCAGCACGAGTTCCGGTGCCGGTTTGTGCACACCGTTGGCCGCGACGAGCTCGTGCAGTACCTCCAGCGCCCGTTCGGTGTCCGCCACCGGCACCAGCAGATGGTCATGGTGGAAGCCGGCCAGGACGTTGCAGCTGATCTTCGCCTCGGTCAGGGCGGCGCTGACGGCTGCCGTGAGGCCGATCGCCTCCAGCGAAGAGTGCACCTGGAGCGTGATCCAGGCCGCGACGAAGTCGTAGGCGAGCCCCAGGCTGTCCGCTTCGTTCCGCGGCAGCACGACGGTCAGCCCTTCCGCCTCACGGACGGCGGCCGCAATGGCCCCGGCCAGGGGCCTGCCGTGCGGCCACAGGGCGTAGACGTATTCGCCCTCGCGCAGTTCGGGGTGCATGGTGGCCAGGAGGGCGTGCAGGTCCTTATCAGCTGTCATGGAGCCAGTCTAGGCGCGGGCCCCGCGCTCCGGTCCGCTCCCGGCGTCCTGGGGCGGCTGCCCGCCACGAAAACGGCGGCCGCTCCCCCTGAGGGGAACGGCCGCCGTCGAAGGCTCGGATCAGGCTACTTGGAGTCGGCCGGAACAGCTTCCTTGGTGTCGTTCTTGGCAGTGCCGTTCTTCGCGGCGTCGTTCTTGGCAGCATCCGCAGGCGTGCCGGCAACGGGAGCAGCGGCAGGCTTCGGAGCCGGCGTCGCTGCGGCCACGAAGGCGCCGCGCGGGTTGTCCAGATCCATCAGCTGCGTGGTGTCGCGGCCCAGGAAGAAGGCCCAGATCCAGCCGGAGATCACGCGGATCTTGCGCTCCACGGTGGGGATGGCCATGCCGTGGTAGCCACGGTGTGCCAGCCAGGCCAGCGGGCCCTTGAGGCCGATGCGGCCAAGCAGGTTGATGTTCGCCACGCCCTTCCATTCGCCGAAGCCGGCGACGGCGCCCAGGTTCTTGTGCTTGTAATCCTTGAGCGGCTTGTCCCAGCGGGAGGCCCACAGGTTCTTGGCGAGGCGCTTGGCCTGGCGCAGCGCGTGCTGCGCGTTCGGCACGCACGTGCCGTCCGGCAGGCCGCTGCCCGTGAGGTCGGGGACGGCAGCGACGTCGCCGGCGGCCCAGGCGTTCTCGATGATGCCCTCGTCGCCTGCGATGCGCAGATCGGCCAGGACGCGGACGCGGCCGCGCGGCTCGAGCGGGAAGTCGGTGGAGCGGACCATCGGGTTGGCCTGCACACCGGCAGTCCAGACCAGGGTGTCGGTCTCGAATTCCTGGGCCGGGCTCTTGTCCGGGAGGTTGATGAGCTTCAGGGAACCCTCGGCGTTGTCGAGGGAGGTGTTCAGCAGGACCTCGATGCCGCGGCTGCGGAGGTGCTCGACGACCCATTCGGCCTGCGATGCCGTGACCTCGGGCATGATGCGGCCCATCGCCTCGACCAGGACGAAGCGGACTTCCTCCTGCTTGATGCGCGGGTTGTTCTTGACCGCGGCGCGGGCCAGGTCTTCCATTTCGGTGATGCACTCGATGCCGGCGAAGCCGCCGCCGACGACGACGAACGTCAGGGCGCGGGCGCGCTCAACGGGGTCCGTCATGAGGGAACCGGTCTCGATCCGCTCGAGAACCTTGTTGCGCAGGGCGACGGCCTCTTCGATGGTCTTCAGGCCGATGCCCTTGTCCGCGAGGCCCTTGATCGGGAACGTGCGGGTGATGGCGCCGGCGGCAAGCACGACGTCGAAGTAGGGAATCTCGAAGGTGCCGCCACCGTCGGAGGGTGCGACCACTGCCGTGCGGTTGGCGTGGTCGATCGAGGTGACGCGGCCCTGGATGAGTTCCGTCTGCTTCAGGTGCTGGCGGTGCGAGACGACTGCGTGGCGCGCCTCGATGTTGCCGCCGGCAACTTCCGGCAGGAAGGGCTGGTAAGTCATGTAGGGCAGCGGATCCACGAGGGTGACGATGCCACCGGCATTCGCGATCTTTTTCTGAAGTTTGAGGGCTACATACAGGCCGACGTACCCGCCGCCGACGACGAGTACCCGGGGACGGTCCTGGAGCTGAAGGGAGGATGCCATATCTCAAGAATACAGTAGTTTGTGAAAACCTTCACTAACTATGACGGCTTGCTGGAGTCCACCGGATTGACGGCCTCGGGTTCGGCCCTGCCGGTCCCGTCCGGCCCGTCCGGGCCGTCCTTCGGCGGCGTGCGCATGGCGGCCCGCAGCTGGAACGYGGCGGCCACAACGATTCCGACGAGCAGGGCTCCGAAGCCCAGGACCACCGCGGCCGGCACTGCACTGTCCAGCTGGGACGGCTTCTCCGCGACGGGCACGGTCGCTTCGGGCAGGGTGGGGGCAGCGCTGGAGGGTGCGGGCTCCGCGRCAGGGTCAGTCGTGGCGAGGTTTCCGCGCCGGTGGACCCGGATCCAGTCCGAAATGGACCCCAGCGGATTGACTTTGGTTTCCGGGACATCGGCCTTGAGGGCGRCCTCGGCGTTCAGCACGCCGAAGCCATAGAGCGGATCCTTCCCTGGCGCCCCGGCGTCCTTGGCCGTGGTGACGATCCGGTTGATGACCTGGCTGGCGGACATTTCGGGCCATTTGGAGCGAATCAGGGCCGCGACGCCGGACACGATGGGCGTGGCTCCGGAGGTGCCGGCCCAGTCGGCGTAGCCGCCGCCGGGCAGGCCGCCAACCAGGTCCTCGGCGGGAGCTGCGACGCCGATGCTGATGCCCTGGGAGGAGGAGTCGATGCTGGCCGCGCCGGTGCGGTCCAGGCCTGCAACCGTCAGGACGCCGGGGATGGTGGCCGGGGCGCCGACCTGGACGTTGCCGCCCACCCGGTTGCCCGCGGCGGCGACAATCACGACGTCCTTCTGTTCGGCGTAGAGGAATGCCGCGTCCCAGCTCTGCGGCCATTCCGGCGACGTGCTGCCGAGGGAGATGTTGATGACGCGGGCGCCGTTGTCCACGGCCCAGCGCACTGCCTCCGGGATCTGGTCCTGGTCGCTCTTGCCGCCCGGGTTGGCCGAACCGAGCCAAGTGGAGACGGACAGCAGCTGCGCTTCCGGGGCGACGCCGACAACCCCGTCAGGTCCAGCGGCCGGGCCAGCGCCAGGGCCAGTTGCGCTGGCGCTCGGTTTGGCAGTTGCTTCGGGCGCCTGGTGCCCCCGTCCGGCGAGCATGGTGGCCACGAGGGTGCCGTGTTCGGGTTTGGCGCCGATACTCTCCTGGCCGTTGGCCTTGCCGGCGCCGGAAATGTCCGCGCCGCCAGCGAGCACGCCGCCCAAATCCGGATGCCGGCCGTCCACTCCGCTGTCAATCACGGCGACCTTGACCCCGGCCCCCTTGGAAACGTCCCAGGCTTTAGTGATGCCGGACTCGGCGAGCCAGTATTCCTTGTCCCGCCAGGAGTCGGCGTGGGCGGGCGCGGCCAGGGTCAGCGCCGCCGTGGACGCCCCGCCGGCGAGGGCCAAGGCCATCAACGCGGAGGCGGTCCGGCGGCGCCGGGCTGTTGCTCTGGTCATTCAGGTCCTATCGGCGGATGCACCAGCGGCACGGGCGCGCGCTGGGGCACGGCTGCTGGGGCGGGATCATCGGATGCTGAGGGCAATTCCGTCAAGAATATCGTGTTCGCTGCTCACGGCCGTGGTGATGCGGCCGCCGGTGACCTCGGCCAGGCGCTGCAGGACCCGCCGCCAGACCAGGCCACCGGCGCCGATCACGTCCACCCGCCCGGGGTGCATGTAGGGCAGCGCGGCCCGCTCTTCCCGGGTCATTTCGAGCAGCTCGGTGCAGGCTTTCCGGATCGCGTCCAGGTCCAGTTCGGTGCCGTGGATCGCGGCCGGCGAGTACTCCGGCAGGCGCAGCGCGTGCGCGGTGATGGTGGTGACGGAGCCGGCCACGCCGACGACGGCGGTGGTGCGTTCCAGCGGAACGGTTTGTGCCGCCTCGCTGATGGCGGCGTCGACGTCGGCCTCCGCGGCCGCGATCTGATCCGCGGTGGGCGGGTCGCTGCGCAGGTGCCGTTCGGTCATCCGGACGCAGCCGACGTCGACCGAGCGGGCCGCGATGACGCCGCCGGCGTTGCCCAACACGAACTCCGTGCTGCCGCCGCCGAGGTCCACCACCAGCACGGGGTCCTGCCCGCGGGAGGGCAGCACACTGCTGGCGCCGGCGAAGGACAGCGCGGCTTCCTCGTCGCCGGTGATCACCTCGGGTTCGACGCCGAGGATGTCGCGGATGCCGTCGACGAAAACCTGGCGGTTACGGGCATCGCGGGTGGCGGAGGTGGCCACGAAGCGCACCTTTTCGGCGCCGTGCTCGCGGATGAGGGCAGCGTAGTCCCGGGTCGCGGCGAAGGTGCGCTCGAGCGCTTCCTGGGCCAGTTCGCCCGTGGAGTCCACGCCCTGGCCCAGCCGGACCACGCGCATTTCCCGCACGATGTCGGTCAGCCGCGGTGTGGCCGGCCCTGTTGCGTCGCCTGCGCTCACATCGGCGATCAGCAGGCGGATGGAGTTGGTGCCGCAGTCTACGGCCGCGACCCGGGTCACTTGGACTCCCCCGTGCCGGTGGTACCGGCCGTCTCAGCAGCGCCGGCGGTAGCGGCGGTGTCAGCGACGCCGGCGCCGGCGGCGTCGACGCGGGACTTGCGGACCGGTGCGGGCCGGCCCACGATCTCCGGCAGGCCTTGGGGGCCATGGCGGCTGAGGTCCCGCGACGGGGCCTCCCCGCCGGTGTCCCAGGCGCCGTCGCAGTAACAGCGCTCCACGGTCCACCACTCGGCGATGGCCGCGATCGATTCATCCCCCAGCGGGTTCACGCCCGGGCCGGCCGCCAGCGAATGCCCCACGAGGACGTGCAGGCATTTGACGCGGGTCGGCATTCCCCCGGCGGAGACGCCGTCGATTTCGGGAACGGCCCCGATGCCGGAGCGCGCGCCGATCTCGGCACGGGAGGCCAGATATGCCTCGTGGGCGGACCGGTACCGGGCCGCGAGGCCGGCGTCGGCAGCGAGCCGGTCGTTCATTTCGTTCATCAGCCCGGCGGCCTCCAGCCGCGATACCGCCGACGTGATCACCGGGTGGGTGAGGTAAAACGTGGTGGGGAACGGCGTACCGTTGCTGAGCCGCGGCGAAGTGGCGGCGACGAGCGGGTTTCCGCAGACGCAGCGGGCCGGGATTTCGACGACGTCGCGCACGGGCCGGCCCAACTGGCGGCTGAGGACCTCGAGATCGTGCGGTGACGGCTGGCGGGAGCCCTCCGGGGCGTCTGCCCTGTGCCGTGGTGCCGGGGTCTTGGCCCCGTCGTTGTCCTCGGCTGCTCGGTTCTGGTCCACTCGGTTCTCGTCCACGGGAGTGGCACCTTCCTGCCCTGTTCCGGATTGTCCGCGGGACAATCCCGGCGGCGGGCGCCGCTTCTAGTCTGTTGCCGATCGCCTGATGGACTCCCAGAGGGCGTCCACCCAGGGCAGGTTGGCCGGGTCTTGTGCTGATGCTGCACCCGCCGCGCCACCGGATTGCGCGGCAGGAAGATCGCTGCCGAATACCCAGTAGCCCGTCTCTCCGGGCATAACCATGTTAATGCGGTCGCGGGCCTGCTGTTTCACATAGTTGGGATCCTGCCACCGCGACACCTGGCGTTTGAGGTCCTCCTGCTTCGTCTGTTTGGCCGCAATGTCGGCCTGCAGCGCCGCGATTTCGGCGCGTTTGTCCAGGAAGATCTTGACCGTAGGGGCCAGCAGGATGGTGATGGCAATCATGACGACACCCAGGGCCAGCAGCCGGCCCGAGAACGCTTTGGCGGGCACGGGGTCCAGGGATTCGTCCGGCCCCCCTGCGGCGGTCCGGCCCTGGTTCTTGCCGCCGGTCCTGGCGTCGGTCCTGCTGCCGGACTTGGCGCCGTCCTTCCCGGCCGCCGGGCGGCTCTCGGGCTTTGCCGGAGCTCCTGCCGGGGCTGTTACGGGACGGGGTTTGGCCGCAGATGCGGCGCCGGAGCTGCCCGGGGCCGGCTTGCCTGTGGAGGCTGATACCCGTGGCGGGGCAGGCGCAGCGCCGGCCGGCGCCGCCGTGCCGCTGCGGGCGCCGCCAAAGTCCGCCTGGATGACCTCGCCGCCGTCGGCTGCTGCCCCCAGGCCCGTGGCCGCAGGCTTGGCAGCAGCAGCCTTGGCGGCAGGCGTAGCCCGGGGAACATTGGGGCGTCGGGTTGCCATGTCACTCCTTCAAAAGCGGACCAAAAAAAGAACCGGTGGCCATGGTCTTTCAACCATAGCCACCGGTTACCGGTTTTCGCGGCTAACTAGCCCTTGAAACGCGGGAACGCGCTGCGGCCGGCGTACCGTGCGGCGTCGTCGAGTTCCTCTTCGATGCGCAGCAGCTGGTTGTACTTGGCCACGCGCTCGGAGCGTGCCGGGGCACCGGTCTTGATCTGTCCCGCGTTGGTGGCAACGGAGATGTCAGCAATGGTGGTGTCCTCGGTTTCGCCGGAGCGGTGTGAGGTGATGGTGGTGTAGCCGGCACGCTGGGCCAGGGACACGGCGTCCAGGGTCTCGGTCAGGGAACCGATCTGGTTGACCTTGACGAGCAGCGAGTTCGCGGTCTTGGTGTCGATGCCGCGCTGCAGGATGGCCGGGTTCGTGACGAAGAGGTCATCGCCCACGAGCTGGACCTTGTCGCCGATGGTGTCGGTGAGGGTCTTCCAGCCTTCCCAGTCGTTCTCATCCAGCGGGTCCTCGATGGACACGAGCGGGTAGTCGGCCACGAGCTCGGCGTAGTAGGCGCTCATCTCGGTGGCGGAAAGTGCCTTGCCTTCGAACTGGTAGGCGCCGTCCTTGAAGAACTCGGAGGAGGCGACGTCGAGGGCCAGGGCGATGTCCTTGCCCGGGGTGTAGCCGGCGTTCTTGATGGCTTCCTGGATCAGGTCCAGGGCGGCACGGTTGGACGGCAGGTTCGGCGCGAAGCCGCCCTCGTCACCCAGGCCGGTGGACAGGCCCTTGGCCTGCAGGACGGACTTGAGGTTGTGGTAGACCTCGACGCCCCAGCGCAGGCCTTCGGAGAAGGTCTCGGCGCCGATCGGGACGATCATGAATTCCTGGATGTCCACGTCGGAGTCGGCGTGCGAGCCGCCGTTGAGGATGTTCATCAGCGGCACGGGCAGGACGTGCGCGTTGGGCCCGCCCAAGTACTTGTACAGCGGCAGGTCAGCGGAGGCGGCGGCGGCGTTGGCCACGGCCAGGGACACGCCCAGGATGGCGTTGGCGCCGAGCTTGCCCTTGTTGGGGGTGCCGTCCAGGTCGATCATGGCCTGGTCGATGCTGCGCTGGTCGGTCGCGTCGAAGCCGGTCAGGGCCGGGGCGATCTGGTCGATGACCGCGTCGACGGCCTTCTGGACGCCCTTGCCGAGGTAGCGGCCCTTGTCGCCGTCGCGAAGTTCAACGGCCTCGTGCTCGCCGGTGGAAGCGCCRGAGGGAACTGCTGCGCGGCCGATCTGGCCGTCCGAGAGCAGGACTTCAACTTCTACGGTCGGGTTGCCACGGGAATCGAGGATTTCGCGGGCGTGGATGGCATCGATAAGCGCCATGGATATGCTCCTTTGGGTGAAGCGATCTGCAGGGAATCTGACTGCTTGGACTCTGGCTGAACATCAAGCGGAAAGCCGACGTCGTCGTCGCTACTAGCGTAGTCGAGAGCGGGATAAGTTACGGAAACCTATCCAATCCCCGGACGTCATGATGGTGCCGCTACCGTGCCGACTCTAGTCTGCCAGCACTATTGTGCCGAGGGCCTGGGGCCGGTGCTGTCCTGGAACCGGCGCAGGGCGCCGCGGAGAGCGCGTTCGGCGTCGAGCCCGCCGGCCCGGGCAGCGGCCACGATCCCGAACAGCAGGTCGCCGAGTTCCTCCTCGGCGGCCGGGAGGTCGACGGCGGTTCCGGCGGCGGTTTGGCCGGCGGCCGCTGCCATGCCCGCGCGTTCGGCGCGGTCCAGGAGCTTTTGGGCCCGCGCGAGGGCCGGCAGCGCGGCGGGAACCCCGTCGAAGACGTGGCCGCGTTCGGGCATCTCGGCCTTCTTGACGGCGTCCCATTTCAGGACGATCTCCTCCACCGTTGCCGGGAAGGAATCCTGCAGCGAGCCGTCGGGCCGGAACACATGCGGGTTGCGCCGGATCATCTTGGCCTTCAGAACCCGGGCGACATCGTCCAGGTCAAAGGCGCCGCGTTCCTCGGCGAGCCGGGCGTGGAGCACCACCTGCAACAGGACGTCCCCCAGTTCAGACTGCAGTTCCGCGTCGCCGGCGCCGGTCTCGATGGTCTCGGCCACCTCATAGGCCTCCTCCAGGAGGTACTCCACGAGGGACTCGTGGGTGAGGGCACCCATCCAGGGGCAATGCTCGCGCAGGGCCGCGATCAAAGCGACGAGCCCCTGGACGGGTGATGTGTCCTCGTTAGCCAAGATCGGAGTAGGCCTCGTTGATGTATTCGACCAGGGCTTCCTTCTCCTCGAGCGGCAGGAAGGCGGCCTCGGCCGCGTTCAGCGTCAGCTCCAGCAGGTCATCGAGGTCGTAGTCGAACGTCTCAACCAGGAGTTCGAACTCGTCGGTCAGCGTCACGCCGCTCATGAGCCGGTTGTCGGTGTTGATGGTGACGTTGAAGCCGAGCTGGTAGAGCATGTCCAGCGGGTGGCTTTCGATGCCCTCACCGAAACCGGCAATGGCGCCGGTCTGCAGGTTGGAGGAGGGGCAGATCTCCAGGGCGATGCCACGGTCCCGCACCCAGCTGGCGAGCTCGCCCAGGGTCACCATGCCGATGGTGTCGTTGACGGAGTCGTCGAAGCCTTCGGCGGCGGCGGCCTCTTCGTCCTCTTCGAATTCGATCGTGACGTCCTCGGCGATACGGACGCCGTGGCCCAGGCGCAGGGCCCGGCCGTCAACGAGGGCCGACTGGATGCTTTCCAGACCGGCGGCTTCGCCGGCGTGGACGGTGGCCGGGAAGTTGTGCTGGGCCAGGTAGGTGAAGGCGTCCTTGAAGCGGGACGGCAGGAAGCCGTCCTCGGCGCCGGCGATGTCGAAGCCGACGGCGCCGTTGTTGCGGTGGCGGACGGCCAGTTCGGCGATCTCCTGGCCGCGGTCGGCGTGGCGCATGGCGGTGATGAGCTGACCCACCTGGATATCGCGGCCGGTCTCTGCCACGGCGTCCACTCCAGCCTCGAGGCCGGCCTGCACGGCTTCGACCACGTCGTCCAGGCTCAGGCCCTTCTGCAGGTGCTGTTCGGGTGCCCAGCGCACCTCGCCGTACACGACGCCGTCGTCGGCCAGGTCTTCGACGAATTCCTTCGCGACGCGGAACAGGCCCTCCTTGGTCTGCATCACGGCGATGGTGTGGTCGAAAGTCTCCAGGTAGCGGACCAGGGAACCGGAGTCGGCGGATTCGCGGAACCACTCCCCCAGGGCGACGGGGTCCGTGGACGGCAGCGTGTGGCCGACGGCCTCAGCAAGTTCAATGATGGTGGCCGGGCGGAGTCCGCCRTCCAGGTGGTCGTGAAGGGAAACCTTGGGAAGGCCCTTCAGGTCGAAATCGAGGTCAGGGGCAGCGTCAGGAATAGTCTCAGTCACGTTCCAACCATAGGGTCGCCGGGCGCCGGAAGCTACTTTCCGGACGCTCCGGACTCAGCGGACGGACCGGCCAGCATCGTGCCGTGCAGCTCGGAAGCACGCTCACCGGAGGCGGGTTCGGCGACGTATTCGGTCTCAGACGGGACCGGACGGGTGTCGTGGCGGCCCAGGCGCTTGTGCCACCAGCGCAGGAGATGGTCGATGAGGACACCGAGCACAATGGCGAATACCACCGCGATGCCCGCGCTGAGCAACGGGTTGTGGTGCAGCCACGGGAAGGAACTGGCCAGGACGCCGATGCCGATGGAGTAGGCGACCCACGTCAGGCAGGCGAAGCCGTCCAGGAAGAAGAACCGGCGGTGCGGAAACGCCGTCGTGCCTGCCACGTAGTTGACCGCGACACGGCCCCACGGAATGTATCGGGCGGTGAAGATCAGGACGGCGCCGCGCTTCTCGAGTTCGTAGTGGGCCCAACCGAACACCTTTTGGACCTTTGGCTTGCGCATCCAGCGGAACCGCTCGAGGCCAATCTTGCGGCCGAGCATGTAGGCCATGTTGTCGCCGGCCATGGCTCCCACGAGCGCCGTGAGGCCCAGGATCCACAGGTTGGGCTGGCCGCTGTGCACGGAGTACGCCGCCAGGGCAACGATCAGGGTCTCGCTCGGGACCACCATCGCGAAGCCGTCCACGAAGAAAAAAACCAGCAGGAGGGGGTAGATCCACCACTGGCCAGCGGCATGGAGCACGGCCTCGTTAATGAACTCCATGCAGGTGGTGCTCCTTGATGACTGGGAACGGACAACTAAGCCGTAACGTACTCGCGATGACAGTGGGTAGAACTATGGACGAAACTTTGCACGACGTGCGGCCAACAAACGTGACCCAAATCGCTCCTAAGTGTCCCATGGGCGGGCCCAATCCGCCTAGGACTCGGCGGGCGGCACGGAATGCGTCGGTTCCTCCGGTGCGCGGCCGCGCACCCTGCTGATCACGCGGTCCAGGACGACGCCCAGGACGATCGCGCAGACGATGGCAATGGCCGCTCCCAGCACGTGGTTTTTCTCAAACCACGGACCAACAGTCAGGCCGATCCCCACCGAGTAGCTGGCCCACAGCAGCGCCGAGAGCACCGTCAGGCTGACGAATCTGCGCCACGGGTAATGTGTGGCACCGGCGGTCAGGTTAACGGCCACCCGCCCGATCGGGACGAAGCGGGCAACAAGGATCAGTGAGGCAGGCCGTTTCCGCAGTTCCCGGCCGGCCCAGCGGAAGGCCGCCTGCATGCGCGGGCCGCGCTGCCACGCCCAGCGCCGGGTTCCGGTCCCGCGGCCGATCAGGTAGGCCATGTTGTCGCCCACCAGTGCCCCTGCGGCAGCCGTTGCGATCAGGAGCAGAGGGTTGGGGACGCCCGCCGTGGCGGCGACTGCAGCCAGGCCCACCACCACCGATTCGCTCGGAATCGGGGGGAAGAAGCCGTCGATCACGCAGCAGGCGAAAACCAGGACGAGGACCCAGGGTTGCCCTGCGGCGGCGAGGATGAAGTCGTTGATTGCCTGCACAGCTTCCTAACGCGCGGCGGGGCCAGATCGATCCAAGCGCAGGCTCGGCCGGAGCCGGGCCTGCGCCAAGGGTACTGCTGTGGAGTCAGTCTTGTGGAGTTAGTGTACCGCCGGCTCCGGCCGCCGTTGCCCCATCACGTACGGCTGTTATCCCCAGGGTTTGGGCGCCATAAGGGATAGGGCAACGGGGTTAGGCGATGCGGTCGATGATGAGCTTCTGGGCGGGCCGGGAGCCCTCGGGGGCGATCACGGCGGCGTGTTCGAGCGCTTCCTTGGCACGCTCGAACTTCTCCGGTGTGTCCGTCAGCAGGGTCATGA
Organism: Arthrobacter sp. P1_A5; assembly: GCF_056406825.1. Classification (NCBI taxonomy): domain Bacteria; kingdom Bacillati; phylum Actinomycetota; class Actinomycetes; order Micrococcales; family Micrococcaceae; genus Arthrobacter; species Arthrobacter sp. P1_A5. The sequence continues at coordinate 13,916 of NZ_JBFTZL010000042.1, forward strand.
GCGGKTCGCCCGCCTTGACCGTGGCGCCGGGCTKGGCGTGCATCCGCACCCCGGCACCGGCCTGGACCTGGTCCTCCTTGCGGGCGCGTCCGGCGCCGAGCCGCCAGGCAGCGACGCCGACGGCCATCGCGTCGAGCTCCACCAGGACGCCGTCGGCCGGGGCGTAGATGACCTCGGATTCCTTGGCGACCGGGAGCTTGGCGCGCGGGTCTCCGCCCTGGGCCTCAATCATCCGGTTCCAGACGTCCATAGCCCGGCCGTCCCGGAGTGCTGCCCGGGGATCGGCGTCGCGGATGCCGGCACACGCCAGCATTTCCTCCGCGAGCCGGACGGTGAGTTCGACGACGTCGTCCGGGCCTCCGCCGGCGAGGACCTCCACGGATTCCTCGACCTCGATCGCGTTGCCCGCGGTCAGGCCCAGCGGCGTGTTCATGTTGGTAAGCAGTGCCACCGTGTTGACGCCGGCGTCCTTGCCCAGGGCCACCATGGTTTCGGCCAGTTCGCGGGCGCGCGCCTCGTCCTTCATGAACGCGCCGCTGCCCACCTTGACGTCGAGCACCAGCGAGCCGGTGCCTTCGGCGATCTTCTTGCTCATGATCGAGGAGGCGATCAGCGGGATGGCCTCCACGGTTCCGGTGACATCGCGGAGCGCGTAGAGCTTCTTGTCCGCCGGGGCCAGCCCGGCCCCGGCCGCGCAAATGACCGCGCCGACGTCCTGGAGCTGGGCCATCATTTCGTCATTGCTCAGGGCCGCACGCCAGCCCGGGATGGCCTCGAGCTTGTCCAGGGTGCCGCCGGTGTGGCCGAGGCCGCGGCCCGAGAGCTGCGGCACTGCCACGCCAAACACCGCCACCAGCGGAGCCAGCGGCAGGGTGATCTTATCCCCGACGCCGCCGGTGGAGTGCTTGTCCGACGTCGCCTTCACGCCGCCGTCGGGCCGCCGCAGGCTGGAGAAGTCCATCCGCTCGCCGGAGGCGATCATGGCCGCCGTCCAGCGGGAGATCTCGGCCCGGTCCATGCCGTTGAGCAGGATGGCCATGTTCAGGGCGGCCATCTGTTCGTCGGCGATGGCGCCGCGGGTGTACGCGTCGATTGTCCAGTCGATCTGGGCCGGGCTGAGCACACCCTTGTCCCGCTTGATGCGGATGATGTCGACGGCGTCGAACGCTTCACTGTTGTTGGGGCTCTGTGTCGTTTGTGTCACCGGGGTTCCTCCAGGTGTTGGGGGCCAAAGGCATCGGGAAGGACCTGGTCCATGGTCTTGATTCCCTGCGTGGTCATGAGCTCCATGTCCGGAGCCCGGAATTCGTAGAGCAGCTGGCGGCAGCGCCCGCACGGCATGAGGACATTCCCGCCGGCGTCGACGCAGTAGAAGGCGCGCAGCCGTCCCCCGCCGGTCATCTGCAGGTTGCCCACCAGGGCGCACTCGGCGCACAGGGTCAGCCCGTAGCTGGCGTTTTCGACATTGCAGCCGCTGACGATCCGCCCGTCTCCGGTGAGGGCCGCGGCCCCCACCGGAAACTTCGAATACGGCGCATAGGCGTTCTTCATGGCGGAGACTGCCGCGGCTTCGAGTGCAGCCCAGTCGACGTCGGTGCTGTCCATTCTCAGCCCTTGATGTACGGTATGCCGTCAGCGGCCGGCGGCCGGGAGCGGCCGACGAGCCCGGCCACGGCAAACACGGTCACCACGTACGGCAGCATGGCCATGAACTGGCTCGGCACCGGGGTGCCGATGATCGTCACGATGCTCTGCAGGTTGTCGGCGAAGCCGAACAGCAGCGCCGCGAAGAACGCCCCGATCGGGTTCCAGCGGCCCAGGATCATGGCGGCGAGGGCAATGAAGCCGCGGCCGCCGGAGATTTCCTTGGTGAAGCTGTCGATCGCCACGAGGGTGAAGAACGATCCGCCGATCCCGGCGACGGCGCCGCCAAGAGTGACGTTCCAGAAGCGGGTCGCGTTGACCTTGATGCCCAGGGTGTCGGCCGCCTGCGGGTGCTCGCCCACGGCACGGACGCGCAGGCCCCACTTCGTCTTGAACAGTGCGACCCAGATCACGATGACTGCCACGTACATCAGGTAGCCCACCACGGACTGTTTGAAGAGGATGGGCCCGATCACGGGGATGCTGGACAGGACCGGGATATCAATGATGGGCAGCTCGGCGGGCGAGTTGTATTTCTCGGGGTCCGACTGCATCACCGTGGTGAACAGGAAGCCGGTGAGCCCGGAGACCAGGACGTTGAGCACGACGCCGACGATGATCTGGTTGACCACGTACTTGATGCTGAACACTGCCAGCACCACCGACACAAGGGCGCCCGCCACGGCCGCCGCAAGCAGGCCCAGGTAGGGGTTGTGCGTCAGGCTGGCGACGAGCGCGGCCGTGAAGGCACCACCCAGGAGCTGGCCTTCGATGGCGATGTTAACGACGCCGGCGCGTTCGCACAGCACACCTGAGAGGGAGCCGAAGACGATCGGCACGGCGAGGGTCACGGATCCGGCGATGAGGCCTGCCAGCGAAATACTGGGGGTCCGGGCGCCGCCCACCACCCAGATCAGGAAGGCGACCACGAAAACGACGGTGAACACGGCCGGCACCCAGCGCGGGGGCCGCCGGTTCGCTCTCGCCTTCAGGACCAGGGCGTAGCCCGCGAGGACCAGCAGGATCAGGGAGAGCACCATGCCGGACAGGAACGCGGGTACTTCGATCGCCGGGAGCTGGAAGAAGTCTCCGCTGGATGAAACCCCGAACTTGGCGTTCGCCTGCGGGCCCAGCAGTCCGAAGAAGATGAAGGCGATGGTGGCCAGAACCGCAAGCGTGACCGGCAACTTCCAAGTCACKGGCTTGGCGGACACCGTCGGCCTGTGGTTCTTCTCCGGCTGTGGTTTTCCTTCAACGGGCGAGGTTGCTGTTGTGCTCATGCGGCACCTCCGGTGGTTGCGGCCTGCTTGGTTTTGCCGGCGGTCGCGGCCTTCTTCTTGCGCGGGTTGAGTCCGAAGATCGCCCGGACCAGCGGCGGCGCCGCGATGAACAGCACGATGAGCGACTGGACCACGAGCACGATGTCGATCGGAGTTCCGGTCTGGATCTGCATCTGGACGGCGCCTGCGCGGAAGGCCCCGAACAGCAGGCCGGCGGCGAAGGTGCCCCATGGCGAGGACCGTCCCAGCAGCGCGACCGTGATGGCGTCAAAGCCGTAGGTTGCCGCGACACCGTCGGTCAGGACCTTTTCGGTGCCCGCCACCTGTGCCACGCCGGCCAGGCCGGCCAGGCCACCGGCAATGGTCATCACCAGGATGGTGGCCCGGGAGACGTTGATGCCGGCGGTCAGGGCTGCCTTGGGGTTGGCCCCGACGGCACGGAATTCGAAACCGAGCGTGGAGCGGTTCAGCAGCCACGAAACAAACACGGTGGCCGCGATGGCCAGCAGGAATCCCAGGTGCAGCCGGTACTGGCTGCCGAAGATCAGCGGGTACGCGGCGCTGGGGTCCACGATGGGCGATATCGGTGTGTCCGCCCCCGGACGCTGGAACAAGTCCGTGTCGAGCAGGTAGCGCAGGAAATAGAGTGCGATGTAGTTGAACATGATGGTCACGATGACCTCGTGGGCGCCGGTCCGGGCTTTGAGCACGCCGACGATGCCGCCCCAGACGGCGCCGCCGATGACGCCGGCCACCAGGACCAGCAGCAGGTGTATCCCCAGCGGCAGGTGCAGCGCGAAGCCGACCCACGAGGCGAGGATGCCGGCCATGATGATCTGGCCCTGCGCACCGATGTTGAACAGGCCCGCGCGGAAGGCCAGGGCGACGCCGAGGCCGGCGGTGATCAGCGGGGTGGCGATGGTCAGCGTCTCCATGAGGGGGGCGAACTGTCCGGCCACGCCGTTCCCGCGGGGGTTGAAGACCGCGCCCTGGAAGARGGCGACGTAGGAATCGGTGGCGGCGGACCAGACGGCGAGGAGGAAGTCACTGGGCCGGGCAAAGAGATAGCCCGCCGTGGTGCCGACAACCTTGTCCGTCATGGCGATGAGCAGACCGCCCAGGATCAGCGCGAGCAGCACCGCCAGGATGGTCACGATGCCGTTGCCGGTGAAGATCTTGCGCAGCAGCGACTCCTCTTCCGGGGCACCCGGAAGAGCTCCGCTCTGGGTCGAGACCGGAACGGCCGATGGCTGGTGGGCGCCTCCCGCGGTGTCCAGCGAGGTGACGAAGTCTGCATCGTCCTCGAGCGGTTCAGGCTCCACGTCGGTGGCCTGCGATGCCGGAAGTTGGTCCGGGTCCGGTGCGGCCGCGGACCGCGGCTCGGTGTTCTCACTCATGGGGGTCTCCTACGGCGCCGGAGCCGGGCTCCTGCACGGACGGGGCGGCGGGGGCCGGGTTCATGGCCGGCTTCGTTGCGGGGTTTTCGGCCGGGGTGCCGGCGGGGTTTTCTGCTGCGTTCGCGGCCGGGTTTTCAGAAAGGGATCGGGCCGAGTGCCTGCCTGCGGCGTCGGCCTGGGCCTCGTCCGGGGAAACGCCGGCCATCATCAGGCCCAGGACGTCACGCCCGGTGCCGGCCGGGACGATCCCGACCAGCCGGCCCTTGTACAGCACGGCGATCCGGTCGGCGAGTTCAATCACCTCGTCCAGTTCGGTGGAGACGATCATGACGGGCGTGCCGTGGTCCCGCTCCGCGACGATCCGCTTGTGCAGGAACTCGATGGAGCCCACGTCCACGCCGCGGGTGGGCTGGGAGGCGATGAAGAGCCGCAGCGGCCGGGAGAGCTCCCGGGCCATGACGACCTTCTGCTGGTTGCCGCCGGACAGGGTGCCGGCTGCCAGTGAGCCGGACGGGGTGCGGACGTCGAATTCCGCGATCCGGGTCTTGGCGTTCTCCAGGACCTTGGCCGGGCTCATGCTGATGCCCTTGGCGAACGGCGCCTGGTCGTAGCGGTCCAGGATCAGGTTCTCGGCGATGGAGAACGTGCCGATCAGCCCGTCGAGGGACCGGTCTTCCGGCACGAATCCGACGCCGGCGTTGAGGACCTCCTTGACGCTKCGGCCCACGAGTTCTTCGCCGTCGAGGGTGATCGAGCCGTGGACCCGCTCGTGCAGGCCCAAAATGGCTTCGGTCAGTTCCGTCTGGCCGTTGCCCTGGACGCCGGCGACGGCGAGGATCTCGCCGCGGGCGATTCCGAAGCTGATCCCGTCCACCACGTGCTGGCCGTTGGGGGCGATGACGGTGAGGTTCTTGACCTCGAAGGTGGTCTCCTGCGGATTCGCGGGAGCCTTGTCCAAGGTCAGGCTCACGGCCCGGCCCACCATCATGGAGGCCAGCTCGGTGGTCGAGGCGCCGGGATCGGCCGAGCCCACAACCTTGCCGCGCCGGATGACGGTGATGGTGTCCGAAACGGCCTTCACCTCACGCAGCTTGTGGGAAATGAAGACGATCGAGGTGCCGTGGCTCTTGAGCTGGCGCATGATGTCCAGCAGTTCATCGGTGTCCTGCGGGGTCAGCACGGCCGTGGGCTCATCGAGGATGAGCACCTTGGCGTCGCGGACCAGTGCCTTGATGATCTCCACGCGCTGCTGCACGCCCACGGGGAGGTCTTCGATCAGCGCGTCGGGGTCGACGTCGAAACCGTACCGGTCGGAGATCTCCCGGATTTTCCGGCGGGTGTCATCCAGGTCCAGGAATCCGCCGGTCTTGGTGGTCTCCGCTCCCAGGGCAACGTTCTCCGCGACGGTGAAGACGGGGACCAGCATGAAGTGCTGGTGCACCATGCCGATGCCGGCCGCCATGGCGTCGCCGGGACCGCGGAACGTGACCGGTTTGTCGTCGATGAGGATTTCGCCCTCTGTGGGCTCGTACAGTCCGTAGAGGACGTTCATCAGCGTGGACTTGCCCGCGCCGTTCTCACCGAGCAGACAGTGGATCTGCCCGGGTTCAACAACCACATCGATGTGATCGTTTGCTACCAGGGAGCCGAAGCGTTTGGTAATGCCCTTGAGTTCAAGTTTCAAAACTCTGACCAATCTCGAGGTGTCCGGAAGGCTTGGTCCGGACGCGTAGGGGCGCTGCAGCACCAGCTTAGTGCCTGSGATCTGAGGCACTAAGGGCCGCAACRMAAAGCGCCACAGCCCGTGCGGTGGTGACCGGACGGGCCGTGGCGCTTAGCGGAGGAAGTTAGGCTTTCGGGCTTGCTGCGGATTCAACCTTCAGCTTGCCGTCGGCGATGTCCTTCTTGATCTGGTCCAGCTCGGACTTCAGTTCGGCCGGAACCTGGGAATCCATGTCGTGGAACGGGGCAAGCTGAACGCCGTCGTTCGCGAGCGTGCCGACGTACGGCTTGTTGGTGAACTGGCCGTCCTTGTCCTGCTTGACGACCGCCTCGACGGCCTGGCCCATCTGCTTCATGACGGAGGAGAGCATGATGTCCTTGTAGTCCGGTGCCGTGAGGAAGCCGTCGGAGTCAACCCAGATGAGCTTGACGTCCTTGCCGGCTGCCTTGGCTTCCTGCAGGGCCGCGCCCGCACCCTTGCCGACCGGACCGGCGACGGGCATGACGATGTCGGCGCCCTGGTCCAGGAAGTTCTGGGTGAACTGCTTGCCCTTGTCCTGCTTTTCGAAGTCGCCGGTGAAGGAGCCGTCCTGCTTGGCCTTGTCCCAGCCGAGAAGCTTGACGTCCTTGCCCTTCTTCTCGTTGTAGTACTTCACGCCGTCGGCAAAACCGTCCATGAAGATGGTGACCGTGGGGATCTTGATGCCGCCGAACGTGGCGACCGTCCCGGTCTTGGTGGTGCCGGCTGCGAGGTAGCCGGCCAGGAATGCTGCCTGGGCGGTGTCGTAGATGATCGGCTTGACGTTGGCGACCGGGGTGTCGTAGCCGAAGTCGATGATGGCGAAGTGCTTGTCCGGGTTCGCGGTGGCCTGGGACTTGGTGGCGTCGCCGAGCAGGAAGCCGACCGTGATGGTCAGGTTGCAGCCGGCGGAGACCATGGCGCGCAGGTTGGGCTCGAAGTCGTTGTTGGTCTTGGACTCGGCCTGGTTCATCTTAAGGCCCAGCTCCGACGTGACCTTCTTCAAGCCCTCGTAGGAAGACTGGTTGAACGACTGGTCATCGAACCCGCCCGAGTCGGACACGATGCAGCCCTGGTAGTTGCTGGCGGTGTTGGTGGCGGTGCTGGCCTCCGGGGCAGCTCCGCAGCCGGTCAGCAGGAGTGCAGCCGCGCCCGCGGTGGCGACGCCGGCCATTGATCCGCGCTTAAAGGTGGCACGCAGAGAGTTCTTCAATTTTCCTCCAGGAAGAAAGAGTAGGCGCTACGACGGAAGTTCAATGAGTGTCTGTCTGCGGTGTTCCGCTGATCTCTGTTGTCACTGATGGATTTCGCAGCACTGCGCCGAGGCGCACTGATGCAAGCTACTGTAGTGGCCTGCGCCACGTCCCGATAACACACGTCCCGGCGAATGCCCAGATTGTTGAGAACTTGTTACCTAGAGGTAGCCGGTGCCCGCCGCGACCACATAAGCTCCGGCGCCGGTCCCCGCAGGAACCGGCGCCGGAGCCGTATGTGGCGGCACGGCGATTGCCGGGTGTCAGGCTACAGCCGCACGAGCATCTTGCCGGTGTTGGCGCCGTCGAGCAGGTCCATGAAGGCCTGCGGGGCATTCTCCAGCCCGTCCACCACCGTCTCGTCGTAGCGGACCGTTCCGTCGGCCAGCCAGCCGGACATGGTCTCGACGAACTCGGCCATGTGCTGCCAGTAGCCGCCCACCAGGAAGCCCTTGAGCGTCAGCTGCTTGCCGATCGCCAGCATGAGGTTCCGCGGCGCCGGCGTGGGCTCGGTCGCGTTGTACTGGGCGATGGCCCCGCACATGGCCACCCGGCCACCGACCGTGAGGGCGGACAGCGCGGCTTCGAGGTGCTCGCCGCCGACGTTGTCGAAGTAGACGTCGATCCCGCGCTCACCCGCGGCCGCGGCRAGCTGTTCCGCCACGGGGCCGTCGTGGTAGTTGAACGCGGCGTCGAAGCCGAGTTCGAGCAGGCGTGCCACCTTTTCCGGCGAGCCGGCGCTGCCGATCACCCTGGACGCGCCCATGGCCTTCGCGATCTGCCCGACAAGCGAGCCGACCGCGCCGGCGGCGCCCGAGACGAACACGGCGTCGCCGGGCTTGAATTCCGCGACCTTCAGCAGTCCCGCGTAGGCGGTCAGCCCGGTCATGCCGAGGGCGCCGAGGAATGCTGACGCGGGGGCAAGATCGGTGCGCGCCACCGTGGTGGCCGCTGCATCGACGACGGCGTATTCGCGCCAGCCGAGGCCGTGCACCACCGTGTCGCCCACAGCGCGCGCTTCGGCCCGGGACGCGATGACTTCGCCGACGGCGCCGCCGTCGAGGGCGCTATCCAGCGCAAACGGCGCGGAGTAGGACTTGACGTCGTTCATGCGTCCGCGCATGTACGGGTCCACCGAGATGAACAGGTTGCGGACCAGGACCTGGCCGTCCTGCAGTTCTGGCAGCGCCGACTCGGCGAGGCGGAAGTTCGCCGGGACGGGGCGGCCGTGGGGGCGGGACGCCAGCTGGATCTCGCGGGTGGTGGCGGGAAGGGTGAGAGTTTCGGTGTTGTTGCTCATGCGGCTACCTCCAGGATGGTGATGTCGACAGTGATGTTGCCGCGGGTGGCGTTGGAGTACGGGCAGATCTGGTGGGCCTTGGCCACGAGGGCCTCGGCCGTGTCCCGGTCCACGGCGGGCAGGGCGATCTCAAGTTCGGCGGCCAGACCGTAGCCGGCACCGTCTTCGAGGGCGCCGAAGTGGATTTTGGCGGCGACGGCGGAGTCCGTCAGGTCGGCGCGTTCCTTGCGTCCCACAAGGCGCAGGGCGGAGTGGAAGCATGCGGCGTAGCCGGCGGCAAAGAGCTGTTCGGGGTTGGTGCCCGCGCCGTCACCGCCGAGTTCGACCGGGCTGGCAAGGGTGACGCTCAGCTTGCCGTCCTTGCTGATGGCGGTGCCGTCGCGGCCTTCGCCGGAGGCCAGGGCCTCTGCTGTGTAAAGGGTCTTCATGGGGTTTCCGTTCTGTCGGAGGGAAGAAGGGGTTCAGTGGGAACTCGCCGGAAGCCTGCGGAGTCGCCGTAAATTTCCGGCGAGTTGGCACGCCTCCCGCGGTTTCGACGTCGGCCGTGTGGGCCTGGGAAGGGTGGTGGAGGGGGAAGGGCTTAAGGGAAGGGCTTAGTGGGAGGCGTGGAGCGCGTTCGTCAGCCGGCCCAGGGTGTCGCGGAGCTGGTCCAGTTCCGCGGCGGTGAGCCCGGCGGCGTCTGCCAGTCGCTGCGGGATACTGCTGGCCTTGGCGCTCAGGGCGGCGCCGGCGTCGGTCAGGAAGATCTCCACGCGGCGCTCGTCCTCGGCGGAGCGGCGGCGCTGGACGAGGCCGAGCGCTTCGAGCCGCTTGAGCAGCGGCGAGAGCGTGCCGGAGTCCAGGCCCAGCTCCTCCCCCAGTTCACGCACGCTGCGCGGCGCCGCTTCCCAGAGCACCAGCATGGCGAGGTACTGCGGGTAGGTCAGGCCGAGCTCCTCGAGCATGGGCCGGTAGGCGGCCGTGGCGGCACGTGAGGCAGAGTACATCGCAAAGCACACCTGCCGGTTCAGGCGGAGCGCTTCCGGGCCGCCAGTGCGGGCCTCTTCTGACGTGGTCATGCCTCCACCATACTGCACAATCCAGTTGCGTGCAATTCAGTTGTACACTCGGCCCGCACCCGCCGGCGTGTCCCGGCGTCGTGCCGGCACAGGTGGGGAAACTCCGCGCGGCGGTCCTGGCCGGGTGTAGCGGGGCAGGCCCGGCGTAGGGGCCCGGGCGGAACGGCTTACAGGTCGCGGATGGTGCGCAGGGCCGCCGCCGTGAGCACCTGGATGCCCAGGCCCAGCGCCCGCTCATCGACGATGTAGTCACCGCGGTGGAGGTCATACTCTTCCCCGCCGGGCGTCTTCGTGCCGAGGCGCATCATGGCGCCGGGGGTGTCGGCCAGGAACCAGGCGAAGTCTTCCCCGCCCATGGACTGCGGGGTCAGGACCACGGCGCCCTCGCCGATTTCGGCGCGGGCCGCGGCCTCGATCAGCGCGGTCTCGTGCTCGGAGTTGACCACCGGCGGCACGCCGCGGGTGTGTTCCAGGTGGACATCGACGCCGTACGGCTCGGCGACCTGCCGGATGATGTCGTCGAGCAGCTCGCCGGCGTCGTGCCAGGCGTCACGGTCCAGGCAGCGCATGGTGCCGGCCATGTAGCCGCTGCCCGGGATGGCGTTCGGGGCCGAGCCCGCGGAGATCTGCCCCCAGACCACGGACACGCCGCTGCGGACATCGACGCGGCGCGAGAGCACTGCGGGAACGTTGACCGCGATCTGCGCCAGGGCGAAGACCAGCTCCTCGGTCAGGTGCGGGCGCGAGGTGTGGCCGCCGCGGCCGGAAAGTTCAATCTTGATGGTGTCCGAGGCGGAGGTGATCGCCCCGATCCGGGTGCCGATCTTGCCGATCTCGATCCGGGGGTCGCAGTGCAGCGCCAGGATGCGCGGCACGCCTTCCAGGACGCCCTGTTCGATGCACGAGGTGGCGCCGCCGGGCATGGTCTCCTCGGCCGGCTGGAAGATGATCCGGACGGTCCCGCGCAGAGGGGAGGCCTCGTGCATGCGCTGCAGGACCAGCGCGATCCCGAGCATGGTGGCAGTGTGGACGTCGTGGCCGCAGGCATGGGTCACGCCGTGGTTCTTCGAGGCGAACTCAAGGCCCGTTTCCTCGATGATGGGCAGGGCGTCGATATCCCCGCGCAGTGCGGTGGCGATGGGACCCTGTCCGACGTCGACCGTCAGGCCTGTGCCCTCGAGGCGGCGCGGCTTGAGCCCGGCTTCCTCGAGCCGTTTCGCCAGCTTGTCGGTGGTGCGGAACTCCTTGAACGAAAGTTCCGGATGCGCATGGAGGTCGCGGCGGAAAGCGATCAACTCCGGCAGGAGGGGCTCCAGCCACGGCCCCACGAGAGTCGTGGGCTCAGCTTCAGTCGAATAGTTGCGCACGGAATAACTCTATCGAGCGGCCAAAGAATAGCGGCATCGGGTACGGCGCGTTACGGATTGCTGAACATTGCACAGGCCGTGATCCGCTCTCCTCCGGCTACAGGACGTCGGTGTCGCCCTTGGCCTTGATGGCATCCACGGCCTGCTTGACCCGCTGCGAGTGTTCCTTGGTGGTGACCAGCAGGGCGTCCGGGGTGTCAACGATCACGACGTCCTTGATGCCGATCAGGGCGATCACCCGCTTGGTATCGGAGACCACCACGCCACTCGCGTTCTCGGTGAAGACGCGTGCGCCCTCGCCCAGGACCGTGACCTCGTCGACTTCCTTGGCGCTGTTGAGCCGGCCCACGGAGGCGAAGTCCCCGACGTCGTCCCAGAGGAACGTTCCGGGCACCACGGCGACGTCGCCGGCGGCGGCGGCGGGCTCGGCGACGGCGTAGTCAATAGCGATCTTGGGCAGCGTGGGCCACACCCGGGCCGTGACAGCGTCGCGCTCCGGAGTGTCCCAGGCCTTGGCGATCTCCTGGAGGYCGGCGAAGAGCTCGGGCTGGTTGGCTTCGAGGTGCTTAAGCATCAGCGAGACCGGGGCCACGAACATGCCCGCGTTCCAGACATATTCGCCGCTGTCGACGTACTCCTGGGCCACTTCCTCGCTGGGCTTCTCCACGAACTCCACCACGGACTGCGCACTGGGCGCGTCCGGGATGTGGAGGTTCGCGCCGGAACGGATGTAGCCGAATCCGGTGGAGGGATGGGTCGGCTTGATGCCGATGGTGACGATCTTCCCCGCGGCCGCGGTGTAGACGGCTTCACGGACGGCGTCCTGGAAGAGGTCGTCCGGGCTGATGACCTGGTCCGCGGCAAACGAGCCCATGATGATGTCCGGGTCCCGCTCGTGGAGGATGGCCGCCGCGAGTCCGATCGCAGCACCGGAGTCTTTGGGCTCGCTCTCCAGGACGAGGTCGGCTTCCAGGACCTCAGGCAGCTGGCGGCAGACGGCTGCCCTGTGGGCGGAGCCGGTCACCACCAGCACGTGCTTGCCGGCGACGGGCTGGAGGCGGTCATAGGTCGCGCGCAGCAGAGTACTGCCCGAACCGGTGAGGTCGTGAAGGAATTTCGGGGCTGCTGCCCGTGACAGGGGCCAGAGGCGGGTCCCCACTCCGCCCGCCGGAATGACCGCAATAAAACGGTCCAGCGGTGAATCCTGGCTTGTCACTTTGTCTGTAGTCATCACGGCTACTTTAGCCGACGGCGGCCAATTCGGTCCGAATTGAGCCGGGATCCGGCCCTACCGGCGCCTGCGACCACAGCCAAATGTGGCGTTCGTCTCAAAACAAACGCAAAACCGCGCCGGGGCCGGTCAACAAGGAGTTCCCAAATTGAATAAGCTGTTAGCGAAGCCTAGATTTAGGCTTGAGCTTACGAGTGCTCTCGCAGCAGGCGTTCCCCCCGCGTGGATCCCATGCCAGCGCCGCTGTGTTGCAGGGAGGTTTATTCAGTGCCGACAAAACCAGCTGGCACCTTGTACCGCGGCCGTGAAGGCATGTGGTCCTGGGTTGGACACCGCATTACCGGTGTAGTGATTTTCTTCTTCTTGTTGGTCCACGTGCTGGACACCTCATTGGTGCGTGTGTCCCCCGAGGCCTACACCGCAGTGATTGGTGCCTACAAGAACCCCCTCATGGCCCTGGGTGAAACGGGCCTTGTCGCGGCGATCGTGTTCCACGCCTTCAACGGCCTGCGGATCATCGCCGTCGACTTCTGGAAGAAGGGTGCCAAGTACCAGCGTCAGATGCTCTGGACGGTCCTGGGCCTCTGGGTCGTCGTCATGGTCGGCTTCTCCATCCGCCACCTGTCCCTCGCCCTTGGAGGTCACTAAGCCATGACTGCAACCATTCAAAGCCCACGTAGTGGAAAACCCAGTAGTGGAAAACCCAGTAGTGGAAAACCAAGTAGTGGAAAGATCCAGCCAAAGTACCGCCGCACTGGCGGTTCCAAGGGCAACTTCGAGATGCTCGCCTGGCTCTTCATGCGCCTCTCCGGCGTCGTGCTGGTGGTGCTGATCTTCGGCCACCTGACCGTGAACCTGCTGGTCGGCGAGGGCATCCACGCGATCGACTTCGGCTTTGTGGCCGGCAAGTGGGCCGACCCGTTCTGGCAGTTCTGGGACCTGGCCATGCTGTGGCTCGCCATGCTGCACGGCACCAACGGCGTCCGCACGATCATCAATGACTACGCCGAGAAGGACGCAACGCGCCTTTGGCTGAAGATTGTGCTCTACGCGGCCACCACGGTCATCATCATCCTGGGCACCCTGGTCATCTTCACGTTCAATCCGTGCCCCGTGGCCAACGGCGTCCAGCTTCCCGGCGGTTTCTGCCCCGCGCCTTAGCGGCGCAGCCGTAATGGTTCAGCCGTAGCGGCGGAACCGYCGCGGACAGGAGCCCGTACGGGCAGGAATCCGCGGTCCGTCACGGCAACTGATCTTGCCTGCCGAGCGCAGGCGCAGATTGCACGAGACTTCACCGGGCAGGCGCGGCCTGCCGGTGGTTTATAGCGAATTTTGAGAGAAAGAGCGTCTGGTATGCAGGTCCATAAGTACGACGTCGTGATCGTCGGTGCCGGTGGCGCCGGGATGCGCGCGGCGATCGAATCAGGTCAGCGCGCCCGAACAGCAGTACTGACCAAGCTCTACCCCACGCGGTCCCACACCGGCGCGGCGCAGGGCGGCATGTGTGCAGCCCTGGCCAACGTCGAGGAAGACAACTGGGAGTGGCACACCTTCGACACCATCAAGGGCGGCGACTACCTGGTTGACCAGGACGCCGCCGAGGTCATGGCGAAGGAAGCGATCGACGCCGTCCTGGACCTGGAAAAGATGGGCCTGCCGTTCAACCGCACGCCCGAGGGCCGCATTGACCAGCGCCGCTTCGGTGGCCACACCCGCGACCATGGCAAGGCACCGGTCCGCCGCGCCTGCTACGCCGCCGACCGCACCGGCCACATGATCCTGCAGACCCTGTACCAGAACTGCGTCAAGCACAACGTCGAGTTCTACAACGAGTACTACGTCCTGGACCTGCTGACCGTCGAAGAGGACGCTGTCCGCGAGGACGGCACGCCGTACAAGCAGAAGCGCGTCGCCGGCGTCGTGTCCTACGACCTCGCCTCCGGCGAGCTGCACGTCTTCCAGGCCAAGTCCGTGGTGTTCGCCTCCGGCGGCGCCGGCAAGGTCTTCAAGACCACCTCCAACGCCCACACCCTGACCGGTGACGGCATGGGCATCGCGTTCCGCCGGGGCATCCCCCTGGAGGACATGGAATTCTTCCAGTTCCACCCGACCGGCCTGGCCGGCCTGGGCATCCTGCTCTCCGAGGCCGCCCGCGGCGAAGGCGCGATCCTGCGCAACTCCGAGGGTGAACGCTTCATGGAGCGCTACGCGCCCACCATCAAGGACCTCGCCCCGCGCGACATCGTGGCCCGCTCCATGGCCAACGAAGTCCGTGAGGGACGCGGCTGCGGCCCGAACAAGGACTACGTCCTCCTGGACCTGACGCACCTTGAGCCTGCGCACATCGATGCCAAGCTGCCGGACATCACCGAGTTCGCCCGCACCTACCTGGGTGTGGAGCCGTACACGGAGCCGGTTCCGGTGTTCCCGACGGCGCACTACGCCATGGGCGGCATCCCCACGAACATCAGCGCCGAGGTCCTCCAGGACAACGACACGGTGGTCCCGGGCCTCTACGCCGCCGGCGAGGTCGCCTGCGTCTCCGTCCACGGCTCCAACCGCCTGGGCACCAACTCGCTGCTGGACATCAACGTGTTCGGCAAGCGCGCCGGCATCGCCGCCGCCGAGTACGCCAAGACCGCCGACTTCGTGGAGCTCCCCGTTGACCCGGAGGCCTACACGCTGAACCTGCTGGACCACGTCCGCACCTCTGACGGCACCGAGAAGGTCGCTGCGATCCGCAAGGAACTGCAGGACACCATGGACGCCAACATGCAGGTGTTCCGCACCGCCGACACGCTGAACCAGGTCCTGAAGGACATTGCTTCCTTCGAGGAGCGGTATCAGCGCATCAGCGTCCAGGACAAGGGCAAGCGCTTCAACCTGGACCTGCTCGAGGCCGTGGAGCTGGGCTTCCTGCTCGAGCTCGCCAAGGTCATGACCGTGGCGGCCCTGCACCGCGAGGAATCCCGCGGCGGCCACTTCCGCGAGGACTTCCCCGAGCGCGACGACGAAAAATTCATGAAGCACTCCATGGCGTATAAGGATGACCACGCCCCGGCGGACGGTTCCGCCGAGTCGATTGCCGGCATCCGGCTTGCCACCAAACCGGTGGTCTTTACGCGCTACGAGCCGATGGTGAGGAAGTACTAAGATGAGCGCTGAACTCGCTGAGCCAGCATCCAAGATCGAACTGCCCGCCGGCGTTGGCGGGGGCGGGGAAATCCCGTCCTTCGACGTCACCCTGCGCGTGCGCCGCTACAACCCCGAGGTCTCCGAGGACGCCACGTGGGATGACTTCAAGGTCACCATGTACGGCACCGACCGTGTCCTGGACGCCCTGCACAAGATCAAGTGGGAGATGGACGGCAGCGTCTCCTTCCGCCGTTCCTGCGCCCACGGCGTCTGCGGCTCCGATGCCATGCGCATCAACGGCCGCAACCGCCTCGCCTGCAAGACCCTGCTGAAGGACCTGGACACGTCCAAGCCCATCACGGTCGAGCCCATCAAGGGCCTGCCGGTGGAGAAGGACCTGATCGTGGACATGGAGCCGTTCTTCCAGTCCTTCCGCGAAGTCATGCCCTTCCTGATCAACCGTGGCCACGAGCCCACAAAGGAACGCCTGCAGTCCGCCGAGGACCGCGAACGGTTCGATGACACCACCAAGTGCATCCTGTGCGCCGCGTGCACCTCGTCCTGCCCGGTGTTCTGGACCGACGGGCAGTACTTCGGCCCGGCGGCGATCGTCAACGCGCACCGCTTCATTTTCGATTCCCGTGATGACGCCGGCGACATGCGCCTGGAGATCCTCAACGACAAGGAAGGCGTGTGGCGCTGCCGCACCACCTTCAACTGCACCGAAGCATGCCCCCGCGGCATCCAGGTCACGCAGGCAATCGCTGAGGTCAAGCAGGCCATCCTGTCCCGCAAGGTCTAAGGATCGGTTCCACCGGCCCGCATTAACGGCTTCACCTTCAGTAGTTACCGACGACGGCGCCTCTCACCTTCCGGGTGGGGGCGCCGCCGTCGTTTCGGCCCTCAATGATTCGCCCTCACACGAAAGGGGACACTTTGTCCCACTCAGAAAAAGTCTCGTTCCTGGGTTCCACCGGCGAGCGGCTCTCCGGCGTGCTGGATCTGCCGGAGGGCCCGGTCAAGGGCTGGGGTGTGTTCTCGCACGGCTTCACCCTGGGCAAGGACAGCCCCTCGGCGTCGCGGATGTGCAAGGCCCTGGCGGACAATGGCGTGGGCATGCTCCGGTTCGACAACGTGGGGCTCGGAGAGTCGGCGGGAATGTGGTCGGAGGGGTCCTTCAGCCACAAGGTGGCCGACACCGTCAAGGCCGCCGAATTCATGCGGGACTCAGACCGGCGGGTTTCCCTGCTGGTGGGCCATTCGTTTGGCGGCGCGGCCGTCCTGTCCGCCGCGCGGCAGATCCCGGAGCTGAGGGCCGTGGCCACCGTGGGTGCCCCCTTCTCCCCCAAGCACGTGGCGCACGTCTTTGACGCGGCCCTGGACCGCATCCTGAGCGAGGGAAGCGCCGAAGTGGACCTCGGCGGCAAGCGGGTGGAGATCCGCCGGCACTTCGTCGAGGATCTCGAGAAGGCGGACCTGACGGACTGCATCCGGCAGCTGCACAAGCCGCTCATGGTGCTGCACTCCCCCACCGACAATACGGTCGGGATCGAAAACGCCAGCACCATCTTCCAGACGGCACGCCACCCGCGCAGCTTCGTCTCGCTGGAGGGCAGCGACCACCTCCTGACCGGCAAAGGCCAGGCGGCCCGTGCGGCCAAGATTATTTCGGCGTGGGCCGACCAGTACCTCGACGCCTGAACGCGGCGGCCAGCGGCCTGCGGCGGGCCCGCTGCTCTACCGGGGTTTTACCCGGCTGGACGCGCCGGGCACCCCAGCCGGTGGTCGCGGCGGCGGGCCCGGCCTTGAGGTCCTCTTCCCGGATCGCCACCCACGCGGCGCAGATCACGTAGACCTGGCTGACCAGGTTGAACCAGATCAGCAGGCCGATGATGATGGCGAAGGGCGCCAGAATGGGGTTCTTGCCCGCGCTGGCCAGCAGCTGGGTGCTGAAGATCTGCAGGATGGTGGTGCCCACCGCGGCGAGAATGGTCCCTTCCAGCAGGGAGCGCCGGGCCGGCTTCAGCCCGGCGGCCACCCGGTACATGATCAGGGCGGTGCCCCAGCCGAGCAGCAGCGGGACGAGGATCGTGACGGAGGTCGTCAGCGGCCCGGCAATTATCGGCTCGAGGCCCAGCTGCCCGGTAACCCATCCGGCGGCCGTCCCGAAGATCAGCGAGGCCGCGGAGCTGACTACCAGGGCCAGCCCCATCAGCAGCAGCGTGCCGACGTCCTTGAGTATCTGCAGGATCGGATTCATCACCAAGGGGCCGAGTTGCATCATGCTCCGCATACCGTCGCGGATGCCGCTGATCCAGCCCAGGGACGTGAACACCGTCACCACGGCGGCGATCCCGGCGGCCCAACCCAGGCTGGTGGGGTTCAGCAGCGCATAGGGGTCAACCAGCCCCTCGCTGCCGTCGACCTGCAACAGGCCGGGCGCGGCGGCGGCCACACTCCTGATGACCTGGTCCAGCAGGGCCGGGTGGTCGCTGAGCACGAGGCCGGCCAAGGACAAGCCAGTGGCCAACAGGCCCGTGATGGAGAAAAACATCCGGAAGCCGATGCCGGCACTCAACAGCGGGCCACGCTGACGCAGGTAGTGCGAGTATGCGCGCAGGGGCAGCAGCATGTTCAGCCGGGCCAGGAGCCAGTTCATCATCGCGATCAGGGACGCGACTATGCCGCCGCCGGAGCGCCGGGCCCGGCCCCATTCGACCCTCTTGCGGATGACTTCCAGTTTCAGCCCGGCCAGATCGGTGGGGAGCGGCGGCTTATCGGGCGCCTGCGGTGCCGTCCGGGCCTCTGTCGTGGTCAGGTTTGGTCCCAAAATCAAGCTCTTCCCGTAGCTGCCAGATGCCGTTGTCATCGTGCTCGTAGAGTCCCATGCTAGCCACAGGAAACGTGGCCCTGTAATCCTTCAGGACCGTTTCGGCCTCGTCGAGGCTTTCCGGGGCGACATCGTGGGCTACGGTGACGTGCGGGTGGTAGCCGAACGGCAGTTCCCGCTCCAGCGGGCCGGACTGCAGCTGGCGGTGCAGGTTCACGCAGTCCCCGAAGCCGTCCTCTACGTTCAGGAAGACCACCGGGGACACCGGCCGGAAAGACCCGGTCCCTGCGATGGTCACAGTGAAGGGCTCCTGCCGCCGTGCCACGTCCCGGACATGGCGTTGGGTCGCGGCCCAGTCCTTCGTCATGGTGGTGGTGACCAGCGTGATGTGGGCCGGGACGACGGCGGCCATGGGATCCCCGAAGGATGCCCGCCAGCGCTGGAGCTCCTCAGCGATGTCCGCCGGGAACCTCAGGATCACACCGATGCTGATGCCTTCGCTGCGCTGTCCGTTCGACGTGGCGGCTTTCGCGGTGACTTTGYTGACGGAGGACATTGACCTAGCGGACTCCCTGGGCGCCGGCGTAGGGCAGGAAACCCACCTTGGCGTAGACGTCGCGCAGGGTCAGCGAGGCAATCTCCCGGGCCTTGTCCGCGCCGAGGCCCAGCAGCCGGTCCAGCTCCGCTGGATCGTCCAGCAGCTCCTTGGCCCGGTTCCGGATCGGCGTCAGGTGCTCCGTGACCACCTCGGCGAGGTCCGCCTTCAGGTGGCCGTACATCTTTCCCTCATAGGCGGTGACGAGGGCGTCGACGCTTTGCCCGGTGATCGAGGAGTAGATGGTCAGCAGGTTGGACACGCCCGGCTTCGCCTCCCGGTCGAACCGGATTTCGGTCTCCGTGTCCGTCACGGCGGACTTGATCCGCTTGGCCGTGACCTTGGGCTCGTCCAGCAGGTTAATCAGCCCCGCCGGCGACTCCGCAGACTTGGACATCTTGGCGGTGGGGTGCTGCAGATCGTAGATCTTCGCGGATTCCTTCTGGATGAAGGGCTGCGGCACCGTGAACGTGTCGCCGAAGCGGGAGTTGAACCGCTGGGCCAGGTCACGGCTGAGTTCCACGTGCTGGCGCTGGTCCTCGCCGACGGGGACACCGTGCGGCTGGTACAGCAGGATGTCCGCTGCCTGCAGGATGGGGTAGGTGAACAGCCCGACGCTGGCGTGGTCTGAACCCTGTTTGTGCGCCTTGTCCTTGAACTGGGTCATCCGGGACGCCTCGCCGAAGCCAGTGATGCAGTTCAGGACCCACGCCAGCTGGGCGTGCTCGGGCACCTGGGACTGAACGAAGAGCGTGCACTTGTCGACGTCGACGCCGCCGGCAATGTACTGCGCGGCCGTGACCCGGGTGCGGTGCGCCAGCTCGGCCGGATCCTGCGGAACGGTGATTGCGTGCAGGTCAGGGATGAAGAAGACGGCGTCGTACTCGTCCTGCATCCGGACCCAGTTCACGAGGGCGCCGAGGTAGTTGCCCAGGTGCAGGGAGTCGGCGGAAGGCTGCATGCCGGAGAGGATGCGGTGCCGGGCCGCGGTGGCCGCAGAGGCGTCCTTCGCGGTGGCAGTCTGAGCGTCGGGGGCGACGCCGGCCTGGGCCACAGTGGTCGCAGTTGAAGTGGTGGTCATTCGTGGAAGCCTTAAGACTAGAGCCGGTAGTCCACTACCAGCGGGGCGTGGTCGGAGAAGCGTGTGTCCCAGGACGCTGCCCGGTCAACAACGGCTGACACTGCGGCAGCAGCGAGAGCGGGCGTGGCCATGTGGTAATCGATGCGCCAGCCGGTGTCGTTGTCGAAGGCCTGGCCCCGTTGCGACCACCAAGTGTAGGGGCCGTCGACGTTACCCGCCAGGCCCCTGTGAACATCCTTCCAGCCGATTTCCTCGCCGAAGAAGCGGTCAAAATAGGCTCGCTCTTCCGGCAGGAAGCCGGCACGTTTGACGTTGCCCTTCCAGTTCCTGATGTCCAGCTCTGTGTGGCCGACGTTGAGGTCGCCCACCACCAGCGCGTGGTCACTGTGCTTGGCGAGTTCGGGCAGCCGCTGGACCATGACGTCGAGGAAACGGAATTTGTCGTCCTGCTTGGGAGTGCCGGCTTCGCCCGAGTGCACGTAGGCGCTCACGACGGTCATCTGTGATGCCTGCCCGTCCGCGTCCCGCACGATGTAGTCCGCCTCGACCCAGCGTCCGGCCGTGGCGAAGAAGTCATCGCCGATCCCCACCCGGGTGGCCAGGGGCTCTTCCCGGGAGGCAATGGCAACGCCGGCCCGGCCCTTGGCCTCGGCCTCGGCATGGAGAATGTACCAGCCCTCGCCGAGCAGTTCCTCGACGATCGCATCCGGTGCGCGGACCTCCTGGAGGCACAGGATATCCACCTCGCGCGGCTCAAGCCACTCCGCCATGCCCTTCTTGTAGGCGGCACGGAGGCCGTTGACGTTGACTGACGCGATGCGAAGGTGTTCCTTCTTCAATGCCGAGCTCACCCGATCCACTCTAGTCGATGATGGTTCCGCTGACGGGAGCGTCATCGCCGCCCGAGGATTTGATCATGTCCCGCGCGTTGGTGGCGGTGATCTCGATGGTCTCCAGGGCGCGGCTGATCGTGTCGCGATCCGCCGCCTCGCCCTTCGCCCGCTCCTGCTCGACCACCCGGACCTGGACCTGGACAATCTTGAAGGAGTGGTCCAGCTTCATGTCGCGGACGCTGTCCGCTGCGCGGCTTTCGCTCACCACGCGGGTTCCGCCGTGGTCCGCGCTGCCCGCCGCCGGCGGCCGCCCCGCTGCGGCGTTGAACGCGTTCTGGGCCTCGTTCAGCCTGGCCCCGGCCTTCTTGGCGGCTTTCTGGATGCTGAACACGACGAAGGAGGCCAGCGCCAGCCAGAAGCCGGCGATGATCGCCACGATCCAGCCCACGACGTCGTTCTGGTTGGCCGCGAAGATCACGGCCACCACGAACGCGATAATGAAGACCAGCAGCCCCGGCCCGCTGATGCGGAACATGGAAAACCGGCCGCGGGCCGTGGTGTCGTTGGACGTGGACGAGGAGCTACCCAGAGATTGCATGAGCCCATTATCGCAAACGGGGCCGGCCGCCCGTTGCGCTTCCACCCCGGGCGAACGCCGCCCCGGCGCCCGGCCTAGGTCAGGACCAGCGTTTAGGTCAGGACCAGCATTTAGGTCAGGACCAGCGTTTAGGTCAGGACCAGGCAGAACGGGTGGCCGCTGGGGTCCGTGTAGACCCGGAAGGTTTCCGTCCCGGCGCCGAGGCTGGTGGCGCCGAGCCGGAGCACCTCGGCTTCGGCGGCGTCGAGGTCCCCGACGAGCACGTCCACGTGCATCTGCTGCGGGTGCTCGGCGTCGGGCCACTGCGGGCGGACCAGCCGTTCCACCCGCTGGAAGGCGACGGCGGGACGGTCGGCGGCGTCGCCGATCGAAATCCATTCCTCGTCCTCCTGCACCCGGATCATCCCCAGCAGCTCCTGGTAAAAACCGGCGAGCTTGTCCGGGTCCTCACAGTCGATGACGAGGGCCTGCCATTTTCCGATCATGGGTTCTCCTTTTTGGAAGGACGGCTACTTGAGGAACAGTTTGCGCAGCCGGCTCGTGGTGAGCAGGACGCCGAGGGCAATCATGACTAGGTAGTAGCCGATGTGCACGGCCGTGGCCGGCGTAAACACCCCCACGCTGATCTGGCGCAGCAGTTCCACGCCGTGCCACAGCGGCATGGCCTGGATCAGCCACTGGATGGACTGCGGGTAGACGCTGAGGGGGTAGAACGTGGCACTGAAGAGGAACATGGGCAGCATGACGAAGTTGATCCAGTCCATTTGCTGGAATGTCTTCATGTAGCTCGTGATCCCCATGCCGAAGCTCGCGAAGCCGAAGGCGATCAGCACCGAGGCCGGGATCATCAGGATGGCCCACGGCGTGGTGATGAGGCCCATCAGGCCCATGACGGCCGTGAAGCCGGTCGCGTACATGGCCCCGCGCAGCAGGGCGAGGAAGATTTCGCCCATGGCGACATCCAGCGGCCCCAGCGAGGTGTAGAGCATGCCCTGGTACAGCTTGGCGAAGTTCATCTTGAAGAAGACGTTCCACGTGGAGTCGTAGACGGCGCCGTTCATGGCGGACACGGCCAGCAGTGCCGGCGCGATGTACGCGGCGTAGCTGATTTCCTGCCCGCCCGGGCCCTGGACCGACCCGACAATGGCGCCCAGGCCCACGCCCATGGAGATCAGGTACAGCACGGGTTCGAAGAACCCGGAGACCATGACCATCCAGTTGCTGCTCTTGGTGGCCATGAGCCCGCGGGCGACGACGGCGCGGACGTTGCGGGAGTAGATGGCCCCGAAGCGGCGGCGGCGCGCGGCTTCGGTGACGCTGTGGTCCCCTGTGTTGAAACTTCCCGTCAGGACGCTCATGAGGCCATCCTTTTAGCGAACTGGCGTTTGGTCAGGATCCAGCCGGCAGCCGCCAGGCCCAGCAGGAAGAGGACATGGACGACGGTGAGCCACGGCTCTTCCTCGTACCCGTAGCTGACCACGCGGCCAAGCTCGGTTCCGTGCCAGATCGGTGAGATCCAGCCGATCCAGCGGACTGCGAGCGGGAGCGTGTCCAGCGGGAAGAACGTGCCGGAGAACAGGAACAACGGCATGACGATGAACCGCATGACCATGGCGAACTGGCCCTTGTCGTGCTGGATGGTGGCCGCGTAGGCCATGAGCGGCAGGCCGAAGGACAGGCCGGCGAGGGTGGCGATGAGGATCGACACCCAGCCCCAGGCGCCGGGCGAGGCGCCGAAGAGCGCGACGACGGCGAAGTAGATGGCCGACTGCAGCAGGAAGCGCACCGTCACGGCGATGATCTGGCCGCCGGCGATCTGCTCGGGAGTCAGCGGTGAGGCGTGCGGGCCGTAGTAGACGCGCCGCCACTTGAAGCCGTCCATCACGGGAAAGGTGAACTCGTTGGCGGCCGTCATGACGGCGGCCGAGATCAGCAGGGCGGGCGCGATGAACGTCAGGTAGCTGACCCCGCCGAAGACGCCGGCGCCGTTGGACTCGACCAGGGTGGCCAGGCCAACGCCCATCGCGAACAGGTAGGCCACCGGCTGTCCCACGCCGTACATCACGATGGTCCAGCCGTAGCCCTTCATGACCCGCAGGACCTGTTCGGCGTAGTAGAACGCGCCCCAGCGGCGGGCACGGGCGGCCGATACTTCCGGCGAGTGCGCGCGCAGGGCCGTCCCCGCCGCCGCGGCGCCCGCCGTCGTGCCCGCTGCCTGAATTGGCTTAGCCAGCTGCTCTTTCTTAGTCAACGAGGCTCCTGCCGGTCAGGCGCAGGAAGACGTCTTCGAGTGAGGAGCGGCGGACCAGTGAGGTGACCGGACGCAGGCCGCGGGCGGTGACCTGCTCCAGGGCGGCCTCGCCGTCGTGGGCGTAGATAAGCACCCGGTCCGGCAGGGTTTCCACCCGTTCGCCGATGCCGCCGAGCTCCGCGCCGACGCTCGCGTTGCGCTCCGAGCCGAAGCGCAGCTCCAGGACCTCCCGGGTGGAGTATTCGCGGATCAGGCTGGCCGGCGATCCCTCGGCCATGATCCTGCCCTTGTCCACCACAATCAGCCGGTCGCACAGCTGCTCGGCCTCGTCCATGTAGTGCGTGGTGAGGATCAGGGTGACGCCCTGTTCCTTGAGCCTGAACAGCCGGTCCCAAAGGATGTGCCGGGCCTGCGGGTCAAGGCCGGTCGTCGGCTCGTCCAGCAGCAGGATCCGGGGCTCGTTGATGAGCGAACGGGCGATTGTCAGGCGCCGCTTCATGCCGCCGGAGAGGGCATCGACCTTGGAGTTGGCCTTGTCGGTGAGCTGGGCGAATTCCAGCAGCTCGTCGGCCTTGGGCTTGAGGTAGCTCATGGGCAGGCCGAAATAGCGGCCGTAGACCAGCAGGTTGTCCCGGACTTTCAGTTCCTCGTCCAGGTTGTCCTGCTGCGGCACGACGCCGAGGTGGGCGCGGACCTCCGGCCCGTGCTGTTCGGGGTCCAGGCCCATGATGTTCAGGCTGCCGGAGGTGCGCTGCGAGACCCCGCCGATCATCTTCATCGTGGTGGACTTGCCGGCGCCGTTGGGGCCCAGCAGGCCGAACGCTTCCCCGGCGGGAACGCGGAAGGAGATGCCGTCGACGGCGGTGACGTCGCCGTAACGTTTGGTCAGGTTCTCGGCGGTGATGACGTATGGGAGAGCGGCGTCGGAGGGGCTGCTCGCGCGTGATTCTTTAGAGGCAAGTTCGGACACCCGCACTACGGTAGTGGATCCCCGCAAACTATGAAAGAGTCTTTTCGTAAAAACTCCTGACGTATCCGTTCCGTTATGCCGGCCGGCGGTAGAACGTGCGGAATCCTGCGGTGGTTGGGCCCACCGAAAGCCGGCCCAACCACCGCGGGAGCCTTAGGCGGGCCCCGGGCGGCGTTCCTCTGCCCATTGGCGTTCCGCGGTTTCCACCACGTTGGCGAGCAGCATGGCGCGGGTCATGGGCCCCACTCCCCCGGGGTTCGGCGAGAGCCAGGCGGCGACGTCCGCCGCAGCGGGGTCCACGTCGCCGGTGACCACTGCCTTGCCGCTGCCGTCGTCGACCCGGCTGACACCGACGTCGAGCACGATCGCCCCGGGCTTGAGGTCCGCGGCCTTGATCATGTGCGGCTGCCCGGCGGCGGCAATTACGACGTCGGCCTGCCGCAGTTCTGCCGGCAGGTCCACCGTTCCGGTGTGCGCCAGGATGACTGTGGCATTGACGTCCTTCCGGGTCAGCAGCAGACCCACGGGACGGCCGATGGTGACGCCGCGGCCCACCACGAGGACGCGCTTGCCGTTCAGGTCGATCCCATGCCGGGTCAGCAGCTCCACGCAGCCCTTGGGCGTGCACGGCAGCGGGGATTTCATGGGTCCGCTGACGTTGGCCACGAGCCGGCCCAGGTTCATCGGGTGCAGGCCGTCGGCGTCCTTCTCGGGATCCATGGCCTCCAGGATGACGTCCTGGTCGATGTGTTTGGGCAGGGGCAGCTGCACGATGTAGCCGGTGCATTCCGGGTTCTCGTTGAGCTCGCGGACCACGGCCAGGAGTTCATCCTGGCTGGTCTCTTCCGGCAGGTCGCGGCGGATGGAGGTAATGCCCACCTCGGMGCAGTCCTTGTGTTTGCCGCCGACGTACCAGGTGCTGCCGGGATCGGAGCCCACCAGGATGGTGCCCAGCCCGGGCGTGATGCCCTGGGCCTTGAGCACGGCCACGCGCTCGGTCAGCTCGGCCTTGATGGCGGCGGCGGTGGCCTTGCCGTCAAGGATCCGTGCAGTTTCAGCCGTTTTTGCGGTGTGCGAAGAAGTCATGGCCTACCACTGCTCGTGCTGCGGGTACAGCGGGAAATCGGCGGCGAGCTTGTCCACGCGGGCCTGCAGGGGTTCGATCTCCGTGGCAGCTCCGGACTTCAGCGCCGTGGCGATGATGTCCGCCACCTCGGTGAATTCCTCGGCGCCGAAGCCGCGGGTGGCCAGGGCCGGTGTGCCGATGCGCAGGCCGGAGGTGACCATCGGCGGGCGGGGGTCGAACGGCACSGCGTTGCGGTTGACGGTGATGCCGAYCGAGTGCAGGAGGTCCTCGGCCTGCTGGCCGTCCAGCTGGGAGTTGCGCAGGTCCACCAGGACCAGGTGCACGTCGGTGCCCCCGGTCAGGACCGAGACGCCCGCACCGGCGACGTCGGCCTGGCCGAGGCGCTCGGCGATGATCTTGGCGCCTTCGAGCACACGTTCCTGGCGCTCCTTGAATTCCTCGGTGCCGGCGATCTTGAAGGCCACGGCCTTCGCCGCGATCACGTGCATGAGCGGGCCACCCTGCTGGCCGGGGAACACGGCGGAGTTAAGCTTCTTGGCCCACTCCTGCTTGGCCAGGATCACGCCGGAGCGCGGACCGGACAGCGTCTTGTGCACGGTGGAGGTCACGACGTCGGAGTACGGGACCGGGCTCGGGTGCAGCCCAGCGGCGACGAGGCCGGCGAAGTGCGCCATGTCGGTCCAGAGCAGGGCGCCGACCTCGTCGGCGATCGAACGGAAGGCCGCGAAATCGAGGTGCCGCGGGTAAGCGGACCAGCCGGCGATGATCACCTGGGGCTTTTCGGCGATGGCCTGCTCGCGCAGCTTGTCCATGTCGATCCGGAAGTCATCTTCCTCGACCTGGTAGGCGGCGACGTTGTAGAGCTTCCCGGAGAAGTTCAGCTTCATGCCGTGGGTGAGGTGCCCGCCGTGGGCCAGGGACAGGCCCAGGATCTTATCGCCCGGGGTGATCATGGCGGCGAGCGCGGCGGCGTTGGCCTGCGCACCGGAGTGCGGCTGCACGTTGGCGTATTCGGCGCCGAACAGGTCCTTGACGCGGTCGATCGCGAGCTGCTCGGCGACGTCGACGTATTCACACCCGCCGTAGTAGCGGCGTCCCGGGTAGCCCTCGGCGTACTTGTTGGTCAGGACGGAGCCCTGGGCTTCCATCACGGCGCGCGGGGCGAAGTTCTCGGAAGCGATCATTTCCAGGGTGCCGCGCTGGCGGCCAAGTTCCTGGGCCAGGACGGCGGCGATTTCAGGGTCGAGTTCGGCCAGCGGCTGGTTGCTCACGGCGGCTGAGGTGGCGGTGGTAGTAGTCACGAGGAACTCCTGGTTGGCAACGGGTACGGCTATTGGTCAGGCTACCGGCTGGCCCGTTGCGCCGCCCCTTGATTACGGGCCCCTTAACAGGGGGCCGCGACAGCGGCGGCCGGCACCCCGTGCGGGCACCAGCAACGGTGCGGCAGCGGTGATGCTGCCGACCGGTAAGACATGACCCTCGGCCCAGGCGTACGATCCGTGGTCTTCGTGAGTGCCGCTCCCTGATGGTTAGCCATCCAACGCCAGTTGCGACGGGTTAACACTACCAAAACCCTTTCAAAACTGCCCTTGAAGCGCAGGTAGGCTGTTCCTCGTGACTGATGAGAACCTGACTGCCTCCTACATCCTGACTCTTTCCTGCCCTGACCGGCCTGGCATCGTGCACGCCGTCGCCGGGGCCCTCCTGGTGGCGGGCTGCAATATTACAGATTCCCAGCAGTACGGCAGCCAGGGAACGGGCACCTTCTTCATGCGGGTGGAGGCGACGACGGCGGCGGCCCAGGCGGAGCTGCAGGCGGCGCTGGAACCCGTGGCGCAGGCCTTCGGGATGCAGTGGAGCCTCAACCCGGCCGGCCGGAAGGTCCGCACCCTGCTGATGGCCAGCACGTCCGCCCACTGCCTGAACGACCTGCTGTTCCTGCAGCGCTCCGGAACCCTGCCGATCGACATTCCGGCCATCGTGTCCAACCACCGCGACCTCGAGAGTTTGGCGGAGTTCTACGGCATCCCGTTCCACCACATCCCGGTCACCCCGGACACCAAGATCCAGGCGGAGGACGCCCTCCGGGTCCTGATGAAGGAACACGACATCGAGCTCACAGTCCTGGCSCGGTACATGCAGATCATCTCCGACGAGCTCTGCACCGAACTGACGGGCAAGGCCATCAACATCCACCACTCGTTCCTGCCSTCCTTCAAGGGTGCCAAGCCCTACCACCAGGCGCATGCCCGCGGCGTGAAGCTCATCGGCGCCACGGCGCACTACGTCACGGCGGCCCTGGATGAGGGGCCCATCATCGAGCAGGAAGTCATCCGGGTGGACCACCGGCGCACCGCGGAGCAGTTCGTCCAGATGGGCCGCGACGTGGAGGGCCGGACCCTCGCCCAGGCCGTGCAGTGGCATGCCGAGCACCGCGTCCTGCTCGACGGCAACCGGACGGTTGTCTTTAACTAGAAGCGGTCATTAACTGGAGCTATGGAATCCTCCCGCAGGGACCGGCTCGAATCGTTTGTGGCGCTGTTGAAGAACGAGGGCCGGCACGGCGTGCTGGGCCTGGATTGCGGCCCGGGCGCCGACGGGCTGCACTTTGTGCAGTCCGGCATCCATTTCACCGGTGTCGACCAGTCCGAGGAGAACATCCACATCGCCCGATCCCACGGGCTGGAAGCCTCCGTGGCGGGACCGGTTTCCCTGCCGTTCGCCGATGCCGCGTTTGACTCGGTGTGGGCGGTGGATGCCCTTGCGGGCCTGCCCCCGGAACAGTGGGACGACGTCGTCCGCGAACTCGGGCGGGTGGCCGAACCGGGCGCGCCGATCGCCGTCATACTCCCCGCACCCGACCCACGCGGCGCCGGCGACCCGCGCACCTCGGGCTGGGGCGGCGAGGGCTTCACAGTGCTCCGCTCCCCCGCCTGACGGGGGCGGCGGTGTGTCCTAGGCTGGAGGCATGGCTCCCCTCTACGCATTCGCCGGTACCACTCCGGCCGTCCATGACTCCGCCTTCGTCGCGCCCACGGCGTCCGTGATCGGCAACGCCACCCTGGCCGAGAACTCGAGCGCCTTCTACGGTGTCAGTGTCCGCGCCGATACCGCCGCCATCACCGTCGGCGCCGGCAGCAACCTGCAGGACAACGTGGTGCTGCACGCCGACCCCGGCTTCCCCTGCACCGTCGGGGCGCGGGTCAGCGTCGGCCACAGCGCCGTGGTCCACGGCTGCACCGTTGAGGACGACTGCCTGATCGGCATGAGCGCCACCATCCTCAACGGGGCCGTGATCGGCGCCGGGTCCCTCATCGCCGCCGGCGCCGTGGTGCTGGAGGGCACCGTCATCCCGCCCCGCTCGCTGGTGGCCGGCGTTCCGGCCAAGGTCCGGCGCGAGCTCAGCGACGAGGAGTTCGCCGGCGTCCAGCACAACGCCGCCCACTACCAGGAACTGGCACGCGCGCACCGCCAACTACACAACGCCTGAGGAGCACAGCGCCGGGGCCGGCGCCGCTCAGTCCAGGGCGATCGGCCCGAGCTCGGAGAGCAGCTCGCCCGGTCCGGGATTCCCGGCGGGGGTGGAGCCACCGAGGTGGTTGACGACGCCCCAGACTGCGTTGAGCCCGGTGGTGACGGCTCCCTCGGCCCAGCCGGCGGTAAAGGAGACGTCGTCGCCGGCGAGGAAGATCCCGCGCTGTTCGGCCGGCAGCCCGTCCTGCTTGAAGTGCGTGAAGAGCCGCTGCTGGTAGCGGTAGTGTCCCGGCAGGTTGGCCTTGAAGGCGCCCATGAAGTTGGGGTCGGCCTCCCACGAGACGGTGATCGGCTGGCCCACGATGTGGCTGGCGATGTCCACCCCGGGGTRGATCTGCTCCAGCGAGTGCAACATGAGCTCCGCCCGTTCCTCCGCGGTGAGCGAGAGCCACTTCAGCGCGTCGTCGTTCCAGGTGTAGGACAGCAGGATCACGGCCGGCTGGTCCGGACCGTTGTCCAGCAGGTAGGTGGCACGGTTCAGCCGGTCGGTCAGCGTCATGGACAGGACCTCGCGGCCCGTGGCCGGGTCGATGTCCTTCCAGAACGGCCGGTCCACCATGACGAAGGTCTTGGAGGACTGCATGTAGTGGGAGCGTTCGATCGCCGTCCACAGTTCGGCAGGGAACAGGGCCTCGTCCGTGTGGATCCGGGTCGAGAGCAGCCATGACTGGCAGGTTGTCACCACCGCCGGGTAGGCGGATTCGCGTCCCCAGCGTTCCCGGATCCGGAAGTCGCCGCCGCCGTCGCGGGCGATGCGGTCCACGGCGCCGCGCGGCGCGCCTGCGTGCAGCGAGGCCAGCGAGGTGCCGTCCGGCCAGTGGGCCATGCCCGACGGCGCGTGCTCCCACAGTGCCTCGGGGAGCCGCTGCGCGCCGCCGTCGATGAGCCGGTGCCGGTCATCGGCGTCGGTGTAGACCACCCGAAGGATTTCGAGGATCGAGTTGGGGAAGTCGGTGTCCCAGCCGCCGGTGCCGAATCCCACCTGCCCGAAGGCCTCGCGGTGGGCGAATCCGGCTTCCTTGAAGGAGTCGCTGCCGGCGATGAAGCCATAGAACGTCTGCTCGTCCAGCTGGGGGAGCAGCGCGTTCCAGAGGTCCTTGATCCGGGCTGTGTCCCGGGCGCGGATGGCGTCCTGCATCTCGGCGAACCCGGCGCCGTCGTTCACGGCGGCCTTCCACGCGTCCGCCACCTCACGGAAGAACGGCGGCAGGTCTGCCGCGGTCTCGGCATAGTATTTCTGGCCCGCGAGCTCGATCACCGTGCTGGAGGTCGCCGGCGCCAGCGGATTGGGGAAGGCCCTGGTCTGCAGCCCGAGCAGGTCCACATAGTGGTAGAAGGCCTTGCCGGATTCCGGGAAACGCATTCCGCCGAGGTCCGCCACGATGCCCGGCGCGGACGGGAAACTGGCGGTCCGCAGCCGGCCCCCGATCCTGTCGGCCTCGTAGACCACCGGCCGCAGGCCCAGCTTCATGAGCTCATACGCGGTCACCAGTCCGGACAGTCCGGCACCAACGACGGCGACTTCGGTCCCGTAAAGCTCGGGCGGCACCGATCCCAGGCCCTCCGGGTGGGCGAGGTAGTGGTCGTAGCTGAACGGGAAGTCCGGATTCAGCATGGTGACGGGCGCCGCGCCCGCTTCAGCAGCGGGTTCGGGAGCCGGAAGTTCGGTGGCGATGGTCATGAGATCTCTGCCTTCAGTTCCTCGTGTGTGGTGGTGTTGTCAGGGTGGCGGCTTGATAGGTCAAGGTAGTCCTCGTGGCTCAGCGC
Organism: Arthrobacter sp. P1_A5; assembly: GCF_056406825.1. Taxonomy (NCBI): domain Bacteria; kingdom Bacillati; phylum Actinomycetota; class Actinomycetes; order Micrococcales; family Micrococcaceae; genus Arthrobacter; species Arthrobacter sp. P1_A5. The sequence goes on from NZ_JBFTZL010000042.1 coordinate 44,868, forward strand.
AGCCACCCTGGAGTTCTTCCGGCCGTAGCCGAAGTAGGCGGCACAGCCAACAAGCATCCAGGCACCGAACACCGCCCAGGTCTCGGCGCCGAGGTTGGCCATGAGGTAAACGCACATGAGGGCGCCGAGAACCGGTGTCAGCGGAAAGAGCGGGACGCGGAAGCTGCGCGTGAGTTCGGGCCGGGTCCGCCGCAGGTAAATGACTGCCACGTTGACCAAGGCGAAGGCGAACAGGGTACCGATGCTGGTCGCGTCCGCGAGGGCACCGAGCGGCACCAGGCCGGCGGTCAGTGCGACGGCGGTGCCCACGATCAGGGTTCCGGCAGCCGGCGTGCCGGTCCGGGCCGAGATCCGGCCGAAGACCTTGGGCACCAGGCCGTCGCGCGACATCGAAAGCAGGATCCGGGTCTGCCCGTACAGCACGGTCAGCACGATGCTGGCGATGGCGAGCACGGCGCCGACGGCGAACACCACGCCAACCCAGGGCTGGCCGGTGATTTCCTCAAGGATCTTCACGAGGGCCGCCTCGGTACCGTCGAACCAGCCCCAGGGGCGCGCGCCGATGGCGGCGACGGCCACAAGCACATAGATGCTGGTGACGATCAGCATGGAGAGCAGGATGGCCCGCGGGAGGTCGCGCTTGGGATTCCGGGCCTCCTCGCCGGCCGTGGAGGCTGCATCGAAGCCGATGTAGGAGAAGAAGACCCGGGAGGCTGCGGCCGAGACGCCGGCGGCGCCCATCGGCATGAGGGGTTCGAAGTGTCCGCCGTTGAAAGCGGTGAAGGCCACGGCGCAGAAGAACAGCAGGATGCCGACTTTGACCAGGACGATCGCCGTGTTGATCCAGGCGCTCTCCTTGGCGCCGCGGACCAACAGCACGGTGGCCAGGGCGACAATCACGATTGCGGGCACGTTCAGCACGCCGCCGGCTCCCGGCGGTTGCGAGATGGCGTCCGGGAGTTCCAGGCCGAAGACCGCCAGGGCCTCGTTGACATACTGGCCCGCACCGACCGCGACGGCGGCCACGGAGACGGCGTATTCGAGCACCAGGCACCAGCCGCAGATCCAGGCCATGCCCTCGCCCATGGTGGCATAGGTGTAGGAGTAGCTCGAACCGGCGGCAGGGACCAGGCCGGCCATCTCCGCGTAAGAGACGGCGGAGAGCAGGGCGGCGAAGCCGGCGATGGCGAAGGAGATCCAGATGGCCGGGCCGGCGAGCGGCACCGACTGGCCCAGGATGACCAGGATGCCGGTGCCCAGGGTGGCCCCGACGCTGATCATGGTCAGCTGCAGGACACCGAAGCTGCGGACCAGCCGCGTGCCGCCGTGTCCGGTCTCGGCCTCGCGGACCAGTTGGCCGATCGGCTTGCGGCGCAGGAGCTGGGCGGTGAGCCCGGGACGGCCGGCTTCCGCCGGCGGGCGTTCGCCGATCAGAGTTGGCACAGTCATCGTTGACGTCCTTATCTTCAGTAGTGGTCGGTTTCCCGAACCAACCCTAGGCGTGTGAGCCACCTCTCAAGGTTGTGCAAAATGACCTGTAGTCTTCCCCCATGAGACTTAATGCACTTGGACTCCGCCGGCCGGGCGGCCGGCACGGGGGCCGCGGCCGTGGCTGCTGAGGACCCGGAGCGGCTCGGCTTCGTCACGCTGGCGCAGTTCCTGGGCCAGTTGCCGGCACTGGCCGTCGTGCACGACGGCGGCAACGGCCAGGAGCGCCTGCGCTGGGTGGAGCCCAGCGAACTGGAAGATCCCACCCCCTACCTGCTCGACGGCGAGTTCCTGCTCACGGCCGGCCTGCCGTTCGTGGGCGGGGGCGGCAGCGAGGAGGCGGTGGACGCTTATGTGCGGCGCCTGGTCCAGGCCCGCGTGGGCGCCCTGGGCTTTGGCCTGGAGCCGTATTTCGACGCCGTGCCCGATGCCGTGGTGCGGGCCTGCCGGCAGCACAACCTGACCCTGGTCGCCATCCCGGAGAGCCTCCCGTTCGCCGCGCTGGGACTGGAATTCTCCCGGCTCCTCGAGTCGGACAACGCCAAGACCTTCCGCCAGCTGGCCGACACCAGCCGGCAGCTCATGCGCGCGGTCTTGTCCGCGCGCCCCGAGCACGAACTCCTCGCGGCCCTGGTCCAGCGCGTCCCGGTTTGGGCCGTGCTGGTCGGCGCCGACGGGCGGGTGCGCGCCCGCGGTTCGGGCCCCTCCCCCGGCCCGCAGGCCGCCGGCGCCGCTGCCGCTGCCGGCGCCGTGCCGGGAGTTGACTCCGCCGACCTGCAGCCGCTGCTGGCCAGGC